>CBINHQ010000210.1:0-4715 GCA_966250475.1 uncultured Chitinophagaceae bacterium | reverse complement strand
TATAGGTCGTCGTAAGGATGAATTGGCCGTATATTGTTGACCGTATACCGTTGACAGTTGACAGTAGGGCACTTGCCACCAATATGACGGTTAAAGGTTAACGGTTAACGGTCAACGGTCAACAGTCAACGGTCAACGTTTATTGGTTAACCATCTTCATACTCCCCCTTCACCGCATACCACCCAAACACCATCAATCCGATTGCGATGGGAGTGAAGATACCGATGATGATGATCCAGACCACGGGATTGTTGATGTCTTTCGTACCGTCGGGGTCGATGTTTTCGATTGCGCCGGATACGAGGAAATAGACGATGACGGGTGCAAGAAGCATCCATACTACTCCAAGTATTTTCCTGATAAGTTTCATATGTTAATCGTTAATGTGATTATGTTTTTTATTGCTTAGGTAAACCATTCCAATCACGAAGCAGAGAGAAGCCACGCCGATCGGATACCAGAGTCCCACAAGAGGATCTGCAGGGAAAGTCGTCGTTAGCAATACTCCGATAAAGGGAACGAGTCCACCGAAAACACCGTTACCGATGTGGTAGGGAAGACTCATCGAAGTATAGCGTATTCGTGTGGGGAACATCTCCACGAGGAAGGCGGCGATCGGGCCGTAAACCATCGTAACATAAAGAATTAGAAGGAATACGAGTCCGGTGAATTTCCAGTAGGTTGATGAAGGCAGGTGCTTGTCGATGTAAAGAAATTTTGCTTCGGTCTTCGGTGTGGGATTGCCTGCATTGATTGTCTCCTGCATCACGCGAGTGTAGCTTGCGCCATTTTCGAGTGTGATGCGATTGGATTCGGTTTGGGTGGAGTTTGATCCATTGTTTAGCGGAGCAGTTGTTGCTTGTGATTCTTCAGAATTTGCAATTTGATGCGTCCAGGTTTTTTCTACATCTGAATCCTGCAGGAAGGTGTTGAATATCGGGCGATATGTGAGTATGCCGAGCAGCATACCTGCCATCATGATCCATTTTCTTCCAATCTTATCGCTGAGCCAACCGAAGAAGAGGAAGAACGGGGTGGCGCCGGCGATTGCCCAGAGCATGATCGTTCTGCTTTGTTCGAATTCGATGTTGCATTTGTTTTCGAGGAAGGTTTGGGCGTAGAATTGTCCGGTGTACCAGATTACGCCTTGTCCCATTACTGCGCCAAAGAGTGCGAGCAGTACCATCTTGAAATTATCCTTCTTCCTGAAACTTTCTCTTAAAGGATTTGAAGATGTTTTTCCTTCTGATTTCAATTTAGAGAACAATGGTGATTCGGCCATCTTTAGCCGGATGTAGATGGAGATGCCAACGAGCAGGATGGAGATCCAGAAAGGATAGCGCCATCCGCCCCACTCGGCGTTGAATTGTTCTTCGCTCATGTTCATCTTTACGAGCATGATGATGCCGAGTGAGAGAAAGAGTCCAAGGGTGGCCGTGGTCTGTATCCAGCTGGTGAAATATCCACGACGGTGTGCGGGTGAATGTTCTGCAACGTAGGTTGCCGCTCCGCCATACTCGCCACCGAGTGCGAGTCCCTGCACGAGACGAAGAAGTAATACGATTATTGGCGCTGCGATACCGATCTTATCATATCCTGGTACGCATCCTATGAGAAAGGTGGAGCCACCCATCAGGATGAGTGTGAGGAGGAAGGTATACTTTCTGCCGATGAGATCGCCGAGACGTCCGAACACCAGCGCTCCGAATGGACGCACGATGAATCCTGCGGCGAAGATGGCAAGCGTGCTAAGCAATGCAGCGGTGGGATTACCTTCTGGGAAGAATTGTGTGCTGATTGTCTTCGCGAGCATTCCGAAAATGTAGAAGTCGTACCATTCTATGAGAGTACCAACGGATGATGCGGCTATCACTTTCCGAATGGGGGAGGGTGAGATTTCACTCATAAGCAGTTTGGGAGTTGATTGCGTAAACTACTAAGATAAGGATTGTGATTGTTGACACTTGTTAGTATTTAAGGAAAAATGAGAGGATATTTTGCAGACTCTTCGAATGAGAGTTGCAGCGTATATATTGATCAATCCAAACGATTGAATGATTAAATTTACAGTTCAACCAAATTCGAAATGTCATATCCTTACCAGCTTAAGAGTTTAGAAGAGTACAGGGAAGCATACGCTAAGAGCGTAGCGGATCCCGAAGGCTTCTGGGGCGAGATCGCCGAAAGTTTTTTGTGGAGAAAGAAATGGAGCAAGGTTCTCAATTGGAATTTCACCGAACCTAAGATTGAGTGGTTTGCTGGCGCGAAGCTTAACATCACTGAGAACTGCATCGATCGCCACTTGTCTGCGATGGGCGATAAGCCAGCCATAATTTGGGAGCCGAACGATCCATCTGAACGCACGAGAGTGGTGACTTATAACAGGCTTCACAAGAGAGTTTGCCAGTTTGCGCAAGTGTTGAAGAATAATGGTGTGAAGAAGGGCGACAGGGTTTGCATTTACATGGGGATGGTTCCCGAACTGGCATATGCAGTGCTTGGCTGTGCAAGAATTGGAGCAATACATTCCGTGATATTTGGAGGATTCTCTGCGCAGAGCATCGCGGACAGGTTGGAGGATGCGGGAGCAGAATTCATTGTCACCTGCGATGGAGCGTATCGCGGTAATAAGGAAATTCCTTTGAAGGATGTGATCGATGATGCACTCATTGGAAACAAGACGGTAAAGAGAGTGATCGTTTACACTCGCACGCGAACTCCTGTATCTATGATAAAAGGAAGAGATGTATGGTGGGAAGATGAGATGGAGCATGCGGAAGGTCAGGTGGAAAAGGATAACGTGGTTAATTTTCCAGCGGAGGAAATGGATGCGGAAGATCCGCTTTTTATTCTCTATACTTCCGGCAGCACAGGTAAGCCGAAGGGCGTGGTGCATACTTCGGGAGGATATCTCGTGTGGACGAATTACACATTCGTGAATGTGTTCCAGTATCAACCCGGGCAGGTGCATTTTTGTACTGCAGATATCGGATGGATCACTGGTCATAGTTACATACTATATGGTCCGCTGAGCGCCGGAGCCACCTCACTCATGTTTGAAGGCATTCCCACCTGGCCGGATGCGGGAAGATTCTGGGATATTGTACAAAAGCATAATGTTGATATTCTCTATACAGCACCCACTGCCATTCGATCGCTGATGGGATTTGGATTACAGCCATTCGAAGGGAAGGATCTTTCATCACTCGAAGTGCTCGGGACCGTTGGAGAACCGATAAATGAAGAAGCATGGCATTGGTATGATGTGAATGTCGGGAAGAAGAAGTGCCCGATCGTGGATACATGGTGGCAGACTGAAACCGGTGGAATACTTATTTCAAATCTTGCCGGCGTGACTCCCGCCAAGCCATCATGGGCAACGCTTCCGCTTCCTGGTGTGCAGCCAGTGTTGGTTGATGAAAACGGTAAGGAAGTTACGGAGAAGGATGAACAGGGTTTGCTCAAGGGAAATCTTTGCATGAAGGCTCCTTGGCCGGGAATAATCAGGACAACATACGGCGATCACGAGCGATGCAGGACTAACTACTTCGCCACCTACGAAGGGTTATATTTCACTGGCGATGGTGCGCTGAAGAATGAAGAAGGCGAGTATCGCATCACCGGAAGGGTGGATGATGTGCTCAATGTGAGTGGTCATCGCATTGGCACAGCGGAGGTAGAGAATGCAATCAATATGCACGCGGGAGTAGTTGAGAGCGCGGTTGTTGGTTATCCTCACGACATAAAAGGCCAGGGCATCTATGCATATGTGATCTTCAGCGGACACAAGCAGGAACTTGAACTCACCAAAAAAGATATTCTTCAAACTGTGAGTCGAATAATTGGTCCAATCGCGAAGCCGGATAAGATTCAGTTCGTGACCGGATTGCCGAAGACAAGAAGTGGAAAGATCATGAGAAGAATTCTTCGCAAGCTCGCGGAAGGGGAAAGGGAGAATCTTGGTGATACAACGGCGCTGCTGGATCCGGGAGTGGTGGAGGAGATTAAGAAGGGAGTGGTGTGAGGGAGCAGGGAGCAGGGAACAGGGAACAGTGGGGAATGAGAGAGAAGTGTGGAGTGTGGAGTGCCATTAAATTCAGAGAAACCTATTACTTTTAAACCTTTAAACTCTTAAACCAAACTTCGAACTCCAAACCACCAACTAAAAAAGCAGCTGGATCAGTGCTGCTTTAAAAGGTTTTTCTAATATGTTTATTATTAATTTGTAGCTATAAGTTTCAAGAATTATACCCGAGTAAGGCGAGAAATGTTAAAAGAATTTAGGACTTGGTCCTGCTCAGTCAGGTTTAAAAGTTTAAAGGTTTAAAAGTTTAATTGGAGCCTATGAATGTAAGTCCCACATCCCTCATCCCCGATTTTCATCGGGGCAGGCCCCTTATCTCTAAATACTATTAATTACTTTCTTATCACAACAGGCGTTCCTATCGGCGTAAAATTGTAAATTTCTTCTACGTGTTTTCTTTTCATCGAGATGCAGCCGAGTGTCCAGTTTTTATAGCGATCAACTACAAAGTCTTCGTTGGGCCAGGTGCCATGAATGCCGATCGCGCCGCCGATGCTTGCTGAAGCAGGAATTTCTCCGCGCTGTTTTCTTCTTTTGAACTTTTCTCTGCTTTCCTGATTTGGATAATCAATACCTAGAAATCTTGCCCATTTCTCGTGCTTGCGTTTGTTGATGATTTTAAAACTTCCT
>CBINHQ010000209.1:0-4730 GCA_966250475.1 uncultured Chitinophagaceae bacterium | reverse complement strand
GCCTCGACGCCGACATAATTTTGAATGTACAAGGCGATACTCCCTTCGTGAAAAAAGAACCGCTTGCAAAATTGCTGGCTCAATTCAGCGACCCTTCCGTGCACGTGGCTTCGATGATGCAGGTGCTAACGGACAAGAAGCAGATTGAAGATCCCAATTTCGTGAAGGTGGCGGTTGACAACAAAATGAATTCCCTCTTCTTCAGCCGGTCTGTAATTCCATATCCAAGAAACACAAACCCGCAGCCTGTATACTACGAGCACATCGGCGTGTACGCGTTTCGCAGACAGGCGCTGCTCGATTTCACCTCATGGCCTGCTACTCCGCTTGAAAGCGCGGAGAAAGTAGAGTGTCTACGCTTCCTCGAACATGGTATTCCTTTGCGAATGATCGTTGTCGATTACATGGGAGTTGAGATTGATACTCCCGAAGATCTCGAAATCGCGGGCAGGCTTATTTAATTGAGATGAATGCAGAGAATTTCTGACCTTTGTTCCCCCTACAATAGAAAAATGCAGATATGAAATTCCGGAATTTCAAGATGGTAGATTACGTGGTTTACGGCCGCGGCAGCTTTAATCAACTCGATGAGATAATTGCTCCGAAAAGAAAGGAAGGCAGCCCGATGGTATTCCTCGTCGATCATTTTTTCGAAGGAAAGCCACTGGTGAGTCGCTTGCCACTTCGCGGAAATGATGAGGTAATCTTCGCGGATGTCACCTACGAACCGAAGACTACCTACGTCGACAAACTCGCAAACGGGTTGAAAGAAAAATTCGGAACAGTGAGCGGCGTCATTGGCATCGGCGGTGGCAGTACGATGGATTTAGCGAAAGCTGTTTCGCTCATGATGAACAATCCCGGTTCCTCTGCAGACTACCAGGGCTGGGATTTGGTGAAGTTTCCAGGAGTTTACAAAGTTGGAATTCCTACGCTGAGTGGAACCGGCGCGGAAGTCAGTAGGACAACCGTTCTCACCGGACCCACGAAGAAACTGGGAATGAATTCCGACTTCACTCCATTCGATCAGATTGTGCTCGACCCCGAGTTAACTGCCAATGCACCAGTGAATCAGCGATTCTATACGGGCATGGACTGCTACATTCATTGTATTGAAAGTTTGCAGGGAACATACCTTAATGAATTCAGCAAATCGTATGGAGAAAAGGCGCTGGATCTTTGCAGAAAAGTATTTGTAGAAAAAGACAGGTGGAACGATGAAAGCGATGATCAATTGATGATGGCGTCCTATGCAGGAGGAATGAGCATTGCTTACAGCCAGGTGGGCGTTGCGCACGCGGTGAGTTATGGACTTAGCTATCTGCTCGGAACAAAACATGGCATCGGCAATTGTATTGTGATGAATCATCTCGATGAATACTATCCCGAAGGAGTGAAGGAATTTAAACGCATGGTAGAGAAAAATAAAGTGGAGATACCAACCGGCATTTGCAAAGGCCTGAGCGATGAACAATTCGACACAATGATCAATGTGGCAATGGGCATGAAGCCTCTCTGGGAAAATGCTCTTGGTAAGGATTGGGAAAAAATAATGACGCGCGAAAAACTCCGCGCACTGTATGAGAAATTATAATCATTAAAATATTTTATATGCCAGGATTTGAGTTTTGGGGTGATGAAGAGAGAAAGGAAGTGAACGATGTTTTGGAAACCGGAATATTGATGCGTTATGGATTCGATGGTCCGCGTAAAGGAATCTGGAAGGCGAAGGAATTGGAACAGGAGATCTGCAATACCTTCGGAAGCAAGTACGCACAACTCACCTCGAGCGGTACATCGGCCCTCACAACCGCGATGGCTGCGCTGGGTATTGGCGCCGGCGATGAGATCATCATGCCCACCTTCACATTCGTTGCAAGTTTTGAAGCCGTTCTTAGCGTTGGCGCTGTGCCTGTACTCGTGGATGTGGATGAAACGCTCACGCTTAACCCTGCTGCCGTGAAAGCCGCAATCACTCCCGCTACAAAATGCATCATGCCCGTACACATGTGCGGAAGCATGGCCGATCTCGATGCATTGCAGGCAATCTGCAAAGAACACAATCTGATCCTTCTCGAAGACGCCTGCCAAAGCATCGGCGCAAGCTACAAAGGCAAACACCTCGGCACCATTGGAGCGGCTGGAACGTTTTCCTTCGATTTCGTTAAGACGATCACCTGCGGAGAAGGAGGAGTTGTGATGACGAATAGCGAAGATGTGTATGTGAAATGCGATGGCTACACCGACCATGGTCATGATCACAAAGGCGCGGACCGCGGTGCCGACCTCCATCCTTTCCTCGGTTATAATTTCAGGATTTCAGAGCTGCACGCAGCAGTAGGCCTGGCTCAAATCAGAAAGCTAGACAAGTTTCTGGCGATACAAAAGAAGAATCATTCGTTGCTGAAGAGCATTCTCTCCACTGTACTTGAAATTTCATTCAGAAAAATTCCTGATCCCGCAGGTGACAGTTGCACTTTCCTAAGCTGGTTCCTTCCCAATGAGAAAACGACGGTAAAGGCTGTAAAGGAAATGAAGGAGAGGGGAATTCTTCCCGGCAATTTCTATTGGTACGATAACAATTGGCACTACATACGCAAATGGGATCACCTGAAGAACAACATGTCGCTTCATCCGCTGAACGACCAGCAGCAAGCTGCGTTGAAGAAACTTTCAAAGAGTGAGTTTCCCGCAAGCGATGCGATTATGAGTAGGTGCGTATCGACAGCCATCAGCCTGTTGTGGACGGAAGATCAGATTAAGGAGAAAGGTGAGAAAATGGTTGAAGCCATTCGTGCTGCCTTGTAGGCTCACTGATTTTCCGAGGCAATCTCGCCAAGCTCTTGTATTACGCGGTTGATTTCCTCGGCCATCTTGTTGAGTTCATCACCGCCTTCCTCCGTATCGGACTTTATCATTTCGAGCATAAGCTCGGTGAACTTTATGCGCAAATCAACGTATTCTCTCAGCTTCACAGTTGTTTTGGCAAATCGCTCACCAAGATTGTAGCGTTCCATATCCCTCACAATCTCATCAGCCTTCTGCCATTGATAAAGGGTAACAGTCTCCAATGTTGATTCATCGTATCGTTACTCTCTTAGCGGTTTCATTGCCAACTCTTCTGCCACAGCAAACTCCTGAAATTTTCCCCTGAACAGTGCGTCCTGATTGTAACGCCCTTTTAGCGATAACACCATCAACGCAACTGTTACAACGCTAACAGCGGCAACTTGCATGTTTCTGCGCGATGAAGAGAATCGTTCACCAAGAGAAAAATAATAGACAAAGCCAATGGCCATGCCACCAATGAGTCCGCCGAGGTGAGCGGCATTATCTATGCCGGAGTTCGGTCTCATTCCATAAAAGATATTATACGCAACAAATATTCCGATAGATTGCAGCATGCTCTTCCTTATCGCTTTAGGGACGAGGTTTGTAAGAAGCAATGCAAGAAACACACCCGCTATTCCAAATACCGCACCCGATGCACCGGCGCTAATGGCTGAACCATCACTATGCCACATGAGGCTAGCCATGCTACCCATCAAACCCGCACAGATGTATGCGACAATGTATCGGGTCTTTCCCAGCATCGGCTCCAGTTGTGAACCAATATAGAAAAGCGTAAACATGTTCATGGCAAGGTGTATGATTCCAAAATGCAGGAACATACTCGTGAACAGCCTCCACCACTGGCCATCAGAAGTCATCGGAGCAAAGTTTGCACCCCACGGAAGGAGATCTCCTCCTTTGGGAGAGATGATACTCACACCTGAGATTGCAGTCAGAACAAAGACGACAATATTCACGGCCATCAGGCCATAGGTGATTTGCATTCCGCCTTTGGAGAAATTCATCACTTTGTCGATCTCTTCAGCCTCTTTTGTTTCGACCTCCGCCTGAACAATAGTTGCTGCTTTGATCTCCTCAAGCTTTTCATTCCATTCTGTAAGGTTTTCCGCTGTCATTTCCTGAGAAACCTGATCGAACGCCGCCATGAAATGCGAAATATGGCGCTTATTCTTTCCCAGAAGATCGAAAGCTTCATTATGAATTAGTGAACTCTGTACCGCTATTTCGTTCTCGCTGTGTACCACCTGCACCTCATCATTCCAGGAGAATGCTTTCTTGGGAGTATGTGCGAGGATGGCGTTTGGACCCGCATACTTTACCTTCCATCCAAGCTTTAGCATCGCTCCATAAATGGCTGCAGGTATTTTATCTTTTGAAATATGTGCTACGGAAAATTTCTCGGTACGTTGAGGCATGGTGAAAATTTTGCCCAATATGCAATTTTTACATCAGTAATAGACATATGTAGATAAGATTCAAAAAAATATCCTTAAAAACCTCATGTTTCTATCTTTGCCCCGACCGGAATTATGAAATTTCTCAAGCTTGCATATCAGGCAGTATTTCTAAACCTGCGGACAAAGATCAGCAGGGTTCAATACATCATGATCATCGCGTCGATCGTGGGATTGGTTTCTGGTCTCGCTTCGGTTCTTCTCAAAAGCATGGTGCATTACCTGCAGACATGGATCAAAGAAATACCGGTGAGCGCGCTTGGATATCTTCTCTTTCCCACTATTGGTATTGTGGCCACCGTTTTTGTGGTGAGAAAATTCTTCGGCTCGTACATAGAAAAAGGCATTGCTATGGTGCTTCGCGCAATTGCCAGGCGATCCTCGTTCATTCCCCTTAGTCATACCTATCTGCATATTGCCACG
>CBINHQ010000208.1:0-4737 GCA_966250475.1 uncultured Chitinophagaceae bacterium | reverse complement strand
CAAATGGAAATCCTCATCATATCCCTCGCGGCATTTATCGTCGCCATTCTCACCTTCTTCTCAGGGTTCGGACTTGGAACTATTCTCACTCCCGTCTTCATGATCTTCTTCCCGGTCGATCTCGCCATCGCGCTGACAGGAGTAGTGCACTTCTTCAACAACATTTTCAAACTCTTCCTGGTCGGAAGGAAAGCCGATAAGGAAGTACTTCTCCGCTTTGGAATTCCTGCAGTAATCGCAGCCCTCATCGGTTCCTGGCTTCTGCTGAATATTACGGACCTGAAGCCATTGTTTTCTTATGATGCATTCGGAAGACACATTGAAGTGTACCCGGTGAAATTCATCATCTCCATTCTGCTGCTCATCTTCGCCTGCATCGAACTTATTCCATTTTTCAATACTCTCCAGTTCGGAAAAGACAAACTTCCCATTGGAGGAGCGCTTAGCGGATTCTTCGGCGGACTTTCCGGGAACCAGGGCGCTTTGAGAAGCGCATTCCTGATTCGTGCAGGACTTTCGAAAGAGGCATTCATTGCAACGGCAGTGGTAGTATCAACCTTTGTTGACTTCACAAGGCTGGGCGTATACGCGACGAGATTTGCAAAGTCAGGACTTACCGAGAACCTTACACTTGTAATATCCGCTACACTTGCCGGGATTGCCGGCGCTTATCTTGGCAACAAGCTGCTGAAGAAAATCACGATTCGATTTCTGCAGATAATTATTGCCATCATGCTGATTGTTCTATCACTCGCGTTGGGTGCAGGATTGATATAAGGGACCTTTAGAAAAATTGATCATTGTCCATCTCAGATTACCGCATTGCCTTAATTTTAAACTACCGAAATTTAAAGAAACAAGACCCATCTGCATCTGATTGCTAATCCTAAAATGAATCGCATGGCAAAAGAGAAGTTATTGCGCATGGACAATATCGGCATCGTGGTAGAATCACTCGATGAAGCCGTGAAATTTTTCACTGAACTGGGTCTCAGCCTCGAAGGCCGCGCAACGATCGAAGGTGAGTGGGCAGGCCGCGTAACCGGACTGGGAAATCAGCACGTGGAAGTGGCGATGATGGTTACGCCCGACGGCCACAGCCGACTTGAACTCTCACGCTTCATCAAACCCGAAGTCATCGCCGATAACCGCACTGCGCCTGTAAATGCACTCGGATATTTGCGCGCCATGTTCACCGTCACCGATCTGGATGATACGCTTGCCAGACTCAAGAAGATTGGTGCAACGCTGGTAGGTGAGGTTGTCAAGTATGAAGATTTGTATCGTCTTTGTTACATCCGCGGGCCTGAAGGAATATTGATCGGGCTGGCGGAGCAGCTTACAGAGCAGAGAAACGCTATTTAATTAGCTAATTGATTAATTAGTTAATTACCTAATTACCTCCGCGTCTCCCCGCCCTCCGCGGTAAAATCGCGGCGAAGCCGCCCAACCTTGATCAGCCACTCCTCCCGCATTCCACTCCCCACACCGAAAAAAAATTTTGCGCAACCAAAAAGTTGCATTTATATTTGCAACCGAATGGTTTCCTAAAGCCGCGGTGCTCAGCGAAACCGAAATAAACTAAATTCATAATCCCACCCTCGAAATCCGGCAAGCCCTTTGGCGAACGCCTGAAAATCATTCATAACATAAAACCAGAAGAAATGAAAAGCAGCTTATTATTCAACTTCGCCGTTGACAAAGAAAACAAGACCATAGAGGTCACTCGCGAATTCGCCGCAGAACCTGAATTGGTTTGGAACGCATGGACTAAACCTGAAATCCTCGACCAATGGTGGGCTCCTCAGCCTTATCAAAATCGCACCAAGAGCATGGACTTCCGTGAAGGCGGCCGCTGGCACTACAGCATGACTGGCCCTGAAGGCGACAAGCATTGGTCATTGATGGATTACAAAACCATTTCTCCAAAAAAACAATTCTCCGCCATCGATGCATTCTGCAACGAAGAAGGTGAAATCAATACTTCCTTTCCTCAAAACACCTGGGAGACCCGCTTCGAAGACTCAGAAGATGGAACTACGGTAAACGTCACTCTTAGCTTCGACAAACTCGAAGATCTGGAGAAACTCATCCAGATGGGATTCAAGGAAGGCTTCATGGCTGCCCTCGACCAGTTGGAAGCATTGATGGAAAAATAAAAATCCTGAACAATAGATATCTTAGCTGAATGGACAAGCCAGGTAACAAATTCAAAGATGTGGAAAGCTACATCGCATCCTTTCCACCTAAAGTGCAAATCGTGTTGAAGAAAATCAGAAGCACGATCAGGAAGGCCGCGCCTAAAGCAAAGGAACGCATCAGTTACAATATGCCGTTCTATGAATACGGCGGAACAGGATACGCAGGGCGACTGCTGTACTTTGCCGGATTTAAGAATCACATCAGCCTGTTCATCATTCCGAGCAAAGCTGATACGGTTCCTTCCGCTCTGAAGAAATTTCATACATCGAAGGCTACGTACCAATTTCCACTGGATAAGCCCTTCCCCTTCGATGTCCTGGAAAAATCTATCAAAGAGCTGGTGAAGGAGAGAGACCTGAAGAATAAAGCTGCGGAAAAGAAACAACCGGCAAAGACTAAATCTTCCATCGGCAAGGATATCGTTCAATACCATAAGGGACTTTCCGCTGCCGACAAAAAGATTTGCAATCTGCTTGCGGAAGAAGTCAATACACACTTACCCAAAGCGGAAAGCAAGGTATGGCATGGACATCCCGTCTGGTTTCTCGATGGAAATCCGATTGTGGGATACAGCAAACAGAAGCAAGGCATGCGACTGATGTTCTGGAGCGGCGCTGATTTCGACGAGGATGGACTGAATGTTAAAGGCAAGAAGTTCAAAGACGCATCTGTTTTTTACAACGATGCATCGGAGATAAATAAGAAGGATCTCAAACGCTGGTTGAAGAAATCGGAGAAGATTCAGTGGGATTATAAGAACATTGTGAAGAGAAAGGGGAGGTTAGAGAGATTGAAATAGAGGACTTATGTGCAGGACCATTGTACGCAGATTTATTATGATGAATTATGATCTGTTATGATCGATCATAATTAATCATAAACAATCATACAAAATCCGTGTACCATGGTCCCAGACAAACAAACCTCACCATTATCCAAAGTTTGCGCGTATTTTTGCAACCAAACGGTTTCTTAAATTAAACATTCACTCATGCGTCGCGACATATTTCAGGCCATTGCGGACCCGACACGGAGAGCCATCATCGCATTAATTGCACTGCAGGCGATGACGCCGAATGCCATTGCTGAAAATTTCAACACCAGCCGGCAGGCGATATCGAAACATTTGCGTGTGCTGACCGAATGTGATCTCGTGAAACAGGAGTACCAGGGACGCGAAATCTATTACTCGCTTCAAATTGAAAAGATGAAAGAACTCGATAAATGGTTAGACCAATACAGAAAAATCTGGGAGAACAGGTTTAATCAATTGGACAACGTGCTTTCCAAAATGAAAAAACAAAAGAAATGACAACCGAACTGAAATTCCGCTTTGATGTGGACAAAGAAAAGAATGAGCTCGACATCATCAGGCAGTTCAATGCGGAACTGTCGTTGGTCTGGGATGCATTCACACTCCCCGAAATCCTCGACCAATGGGGCGCACCGCATCCTTGGACATCCCACACAAAGTACATGAACTTTCATGTTGGTGGTAGTCGTTTGTACTCAATGAAGAGTCCCGAAGGAATGGAACATTGGTCCATACAGGAATTCACTTCCATCATTCCGATGAGAAGTTTCAGCATGCTCACCAATTTTTCCGACAAAGATGGAAACATCACCTCCGGACTTCCGAGCACTGTAAATAACCTCGAGTTCAGTGAAGAGAATGGAATTACAACTGTAAGAATTCACATTAAATATGCTTCTCCCGAAATTCTCTCGATGATGATCGAGAAAGGATTCCGCGAAGGATTCACGATGACGATGAACAATCTTGAGAAACTACTGGCAACGCTTTCGCTGAAGTAGCCAATCATTCATAAAATCAATCAACTTAAAATCAAAATCATGGCAACGTTAAATCCCTACATCAACTTCAACGGAAATGCCGCTGAAGCATTTAATTTCTACAAATCAGTATTTGGAGGAGAGTTCGAAAAGGTAGCTCGCTACAAAGACTTCTCGAGCCCGGAACATCCCATTTCCGAAAGCGACGGCAACCGCATCATGCACATTGCGCTGCCTATCGGCAAATCAGGAATGCTCATGGGAAGCGATGTGCTTGAGGTAATGGGTAAGGTCAACGAAAACGATAGCCGGAGTTCAATCGCCATCATTGCAGAAAGCCGCGAAGAAGCTGACAAACTTTTCAATGGTCTCTCCAAAGGCGGCAAGATCGAAATGCCCCTCGCCGACAGTCCCTGGGGTTCCTATTTTGGAATGTTCGCGGATAAGTTTGGAGTGAAGTGGATGATTGATTTCAGAGCCGCTGATGCTTAGTGAAAGGTTTAAGGGTTTATGGGCTGTTTGAAGTTTGAGGTTTGGTGTTGGTGGTTTGCCAGACTCCGCACAATATTTGAAGTTTGAGGTTTGGTGTTGGTGGTTTGCCAGATCCGCAAAATAAACGAACCCTTAAACTCTTAAACCTTTAAACTCTTAAACCCAAAAGATTTTGTTACCCTTGCTTCGGTCCCCTCGGTCCCGGCTTTCCCTTCCCCTGCGGCGGCGGTCCTCCCGGCCTTCTCCCAC
>CBINHQ010000207.1:0-4739 GCA_966250475.1 uncultured Chitinophagaceae bacterium | reverse complement strand
TCGGTTTGCGCGATTCCATCTTCGCGGCCACCAGAGTATGAGTCCTGTGATGAGTAGTATCACAAAGATTAAAACTGCCCACGCAATGATGGGCTGACCGATCGAAGGCTGAAGCCAGAGATAGAAGTGACCGTCGAGAACGACCCGGAAGAAATCGCGCTTGAGTGTTCTTTCTTTAAGTAGCTCGCCTGTGTAAGGATTGAGATAGATCTGTTGTCCTTCGGCCATGATGACGACGGACTTCTTCTTTCCGCGGTACTGAAGCGAATTCACCTTTCTTCCCTGGCTCTCCACAATTCCTTTCAATTCCGAAGGAAGTAAGAATGATGCTTCCCTGCTTTCTACGAACTGGAAGGGTTCGGTGAGGTTGCGAATTTCCTGTTCAAACGCGAGTATGCAACCAGTGGCGCCGACTATAAACACCACCAGCCCGGAACCGAGTCCGAGCCAGAGGTGAATGAGAAATATAATTCGTTTGAATCCCTTCTTCATGATCAGAATCGAAGGCTGACGTTAGCCGAGAGGCGACGAGGCATCTGCGGTTCGGCGGTGCTCCATCCTTTCCAGTATTCGGTGTTTGAAATGTTATCAAGTTTCAAACCGATGCGATAGTTTCTCGCATTGTAGAAGACTGTTGCATTCAAAACGGTGTATTCAGGAAGAGTGAAGGCGCCGGTGATGCTGTTGTTAGTAATAATGTTTTCACTCGCGTAGTTGCCACCAAAACCGAGACCGAAACCTTTGAGCATTCCGGAAGGAATCGCGTAGCTCATCCAGAGGTTGCCGAGGTGCTCCGGACCTGCGCTGTTGGGTCTTCTTCCCATTACAGTAGCATCGGCATTCGTCATCTTGCTGTCGTTGTAGCTGTAGCCAAGGATGAGGTTCATGCCGGGAACGGGATTGGCGATGATCTCCGCTTCGAATCCCCTGCTTTTCTGCGTGCCGTCCTGCACGAGGAAGTTATAGGTTGATCCGTTGACTGTCTTCGAATCCGTGCGTGTGATATTTGTTACGGAGATGTCGTAGTAAGAAAGCGCCATGTTAAGCCTGCGCTGGAGGACTTCAAGTTTCACTCCGCCTTCGAACTGGTTTGCCTGTTGTGGTTTGAACACACTCACTTCTCCGGTTTGCTGCGTAACGGGAGCAACGTTGCGGAATCCGTTCATGTAGTTTCCAAATACGGAGATCCTGTCTTTCACAACCTGGTACACGATTCCGAGTTTGGGAGAGACAGTGGTTTGTGCATACTCGCCGCTGATTGCGCCCGTGCGGTTGTTCCTGGTTCCTTTCGAGTCGAAGCGATCTACGCGAAGGCTGAGCATTGCCATCAGGCGATCGGTGATGCTCACCACATCGGAGACGTACACGCCATAGGTATAAAGTGAATTGCGATTCTTCGCAGGGTTGTCTGTTTTCGCGAGGCGTGCATCTACAGCGGCGCGTGTGATGTTTCCGTAATCCGCGTCGATGTACTGGCTGTGAATCGTGTCGAATTCGATGTATGCGCTGTTGCTGTTGTCGGTGATGGTGTGATACACATCGATGCCAGCAAGCACGCGATGCCTCATGCCTGCGAGGTTGAGATCACCGGTGAAGTTTTGCTGGAAGTTGCCCGATGTGGAAGTTGAATTCTGATCGCTCACATATCTTGTAAGCAGCGTGTCGCCGGGGAGTCGATACATCACGTACTGGTAATAACCATCCGATTTCTTGATGCTTCTCGAAGCGATGGTCTGCGAAGTCCAATTATCCGAGAGTTTATAATTCATTTGTCCGAACAGGTTAACTGTCGGATTCGAGATGGTGATGTCGTTGCTGGTGAATGACGACTTGTAGTTCACTCCCAGTTCTTCGGGTGTGCGGGCAACGAGGTCCCTGGTGCGGTTGATGAAGAGCATGAGGGGATTCGTTGCTTCGGAGTTGTAGAGTTCGGTATTCAGGATGAATGAGAGGCGGTCGCTGGCCTTGTACGAGAGAGAAGGCGCGAAGTAATAAGACTTGCGGAAGCCGGCGTCCTGGAAACTGTTTTCGTAGTGATAGGCTCCATTCATGCGAAGGAAGGTGTTGTTTGATTTACCGAGTGGCAGGTTGATGTCTGCGGTGATGCGGCTGAGACCGTATCCACCTCCTGTGTAAGAGATCTCGCCACCGAGGGAATCATAAGGTCTCTTGGTGACGATGTTGATCAATCCACCGAAGGAGATGAGGCTGCTGCCGAAGAGAGTACCCGAGGGGCCTTTGATCACTTCGATGCGCTCGATGCCGGCGGGATCGGGACTGCCGTTGGTGATGCCTGCAACGCCGTTGATGATGGTGGGTTGCACGCTGAATCCGCGGAGGGCGAAGTAACCCGCGCCGTCGCTGCTGCGTCCGGTGGAGGTCCAGAGCTTGTCGAGGCCGGGAGAGTTCTTGAGTGCGTCATCGAAGTTTGTCACCACCTGGTCTTTTAGCAGAGCGTTGGTGATGCTGTTGTACACTTGCGGGTTCTCCAGGTTCTTAAGGTTGATCTTCGCCACGAATTCGCTGGAGGTGCGTGAGAACTTGCGGCGTCCGCTGCGAACGATTACTTCGGCGAGTTCTTTCTGCGAGACTTGTAGTTTGATTTGAATCTCTTCCGTTTCGTCGTCGGCGAGGGATACATATTCTGTGATTGTCTGATAACCTGCGAGAGAAATTTCGAGAGCATAGTTACCGGCGGACAGATTGCGAATGGAGAAGCGTCCGTCATCCCCGGTAATAGCGGCCTTGGGTGTGCCTTTCACGATGATGGTCACATCGGCGGCCGGTTTTCCATCGGCGGTGGTAACGGTTCCGTGGATGATGCTGGTGCCTTCGTTGGCGAATGAGAAGAGACTTGCTATGATGCAGGATGCAATCAGGATGGTACGTTTCATACAAAGGGTTTCCTGGTAATTAGCTAATTGGTTAATTAGTTAATTAGTTAATTAGTCAATGAATCGGGTGCAAAAGTATCCTTGGAATTCTCCTGGCATTTATTAAATGAGGAAAATGGTTTACGGGAGTGGGAATAGTCTTGATCTAATTAGTTAATTAGGTAATTTGATAATTAGTTAATGGGGAGAGATGGTGGAGGGGGAAGGACGATGGGACGCGGATTTATTATGATTGCTTATGATTTTGTATGATCGATCATAACAGATCATAAGCAATCATATCAAATCTGTGTACAATGGTCGTGCAATAAAAAAAGCTCTGAACAAATCAGAGCTTTGTGATCCCGCTGGGACTCGAACCCAGGGCCCCAACATTAAAAGTGTTGTGCTCTACCAACTGAGCTACGAGATCATCAACCATGAGTTTCCTCACAGTCCGCCAATGACCTGGAAGCGGTCATTTTTGGGAGTGCAAAAATACGGGGAGGAGAGTTTGGAGCCAAATAAATATTAGGGAACAATGAACAGCCTGCCCTGACGAAGGTCAGGGTGCGGAGCGAGTCTCTAATCTCTCATCCCTCATCCCTCATCCCTCATCCCCGATTTTCATCAGGGCAGGCTCCTCATCTCTCATCACGGTCAACGGTCCACGGTCGACTGTCCACGTTCGACTGTCCACGGTCAACGGTCCACGGTCGACTGTCCACGGGCAACAGTCAACCATCAATCCACAACATCAACACTTTTTTAAGTAGGTTTGCCCAAACTATCCCCATGTCCTCCCCCTTCCGAGATAAAGTAGTAGTCATCACCGGCGGCACAGACGGCATTGGCCGCGCGCTGGTTGACAAATTCCTCATGGACGGCGCAAAAGTTGCGACCTGTGGCCGCGATCACGACAAACTCTACAGCCTGCAGTCAAACTATCCCTCCTCCCCACTACACACCATGGTGGCGGACGTGAGCAACGAGAACGACTGCAGACGCTTCATCGAAACCACTACCAAATTCTTCGGAGGCATCGACATCCTCATCAACAACGCCGGCATCTCCATGCGCGCGCTGCTGAAAGACACACAAATCGACGTGATCAAAAAAGTGATGGACATTAACTTCTTCGGCGCCGTTTATTGCACCAAGTACGCGCTCTCCTCCATCATCGAACGCAAAGGAACCATCGTCGGCGTGTCATCCATCGCAGGTTATCGCGGACTTCCCGCTCGCAGCGGATACTCCGCCTCCAAATTCGCACTGCAAGGCTGGCTCGAATCCATCCGCACCGAACTCATGCAGGACGGCGTACACGTAATGTGGGTCTGCCCAGGCTTCACTTCTTCGAATATTCGCTACGCCGCACTCGACAACACCGGCCAGGCACAAGGCGAAACTCCCATGGATGAAGAAAACCTCATGAGCGCCGCCGAATGTGCCGATCACATCTCCCGCGCCATCCATAAAAAGAAACGCACACTCGTACTCACCTTCACCGGCAAACGAACCGTATTCTTCAATAAATTCTTCCCGCGACTGACGGATAAGATGGTGGAGAGGTTTTATTTTAAGGATGGGAAACTGATTAAGTAAGGGTTGACTTGATCGTTGACCGTTGACCGTATACCGTTGACCGTATACCGTTGACCGTCTTGTGATGAGGGATGAGGGATGGGAGATGAGAGTCTTAAGGTTGAAGTCTCTTAGAGAATTCGCAATCTCCTTAACTCGGAGTCCCTCATCTCTCATCTATCATCCCTCATCTTCAGCATCGCCTGCGGTCAACGGTCAGCGGTCAACTCTCAAAGTTCAACTGTCAACTGCCTCCACTTCCATCAAAACCCTTAAATTCGC
>CBINHQ010000206.1:0-4757 GCA_966250475.1 uncultured Chitinophagaceae bacterium | reverse complement strand
CCTTAGGATTCTTCACTCATCTCACATCCCACATCTCTCATCTCTCATCCCCGATCTTCATCGGGGCAGGCTCCCGATTTTCATCGGGGCAGGCTCCCGATTTTCATCAGGGCAAGCTTGTCAACTGTCAACCCGAACTTTCAACCCAGACTTACAAAAAAAGCCCCCAATCGGGGGCTTCACATACTTTCTTATCACTAATCTTATTCCGCTGGCTTCTCTTCCTTTGGTGCTTCTTCTTCCTTTGCAGCAGCAGGTGCTTCCGTAGCAGCGTCTGCCTTCTTCTTTCCACCAGAACGGCGTGTTCTCTTCGCTCCTGTCTTCGCTTCTCCCTTACCTTTTCCGTAGATATCGTTGAAGTCGACCAGCTCGATCATTGCCTTTTCAGCATTATCGCCGGGCCTTGTGCCGAGTTTGATGATCCTGGTGTAACCGCCGGGGCGACCCGCAACCTTTTCAGCAATATTGCCGAAGAGTTCCTTTACAGCTTCTTTGTCCTGGAGGTAGCTGAATACCACACGACGCTGATGCGTGGTGTTATCCTTTCCCTTCGTGATCAAAGGCTCCACATACACGCGAAGCGCCTTTGCCTTTGCAAGTGTAGTTACAATACGCTTGTGCTCGATGAGCTGGCAAGCCAGATTACTCAACAAGGCTTCGCGATGTGCCTTAGTGCGGCTTAAATTTTTGATTTTGTCTCCGTGACGCATGACTTTTAATTTGTTAATTAGCTAACTGGTTGATTAGCTAATTGGTTTTAAATACGACTGTACCGTGTCAGGAATTACAACCGTTTTAATTAGTTAATTAGCTAATTAGGTAATTAGTCAATTGGGTGACCTTTACCAACTAGTGGTTAACTAATTAATAATTATTAATACTAAAAAGAACTTTATAAGATTTCGAACTTCAATTAACTAATTAACTAATTAGCTAATTAACTAATTAAAGTTCGTCTTTATCTACACCAAGCTTTAAAAGGTCCATTCCGAAGTGCAGTCCTCTTTCAGTCAGCACCTGCTCGATTTCAGCAAGTGATTTCTGTCCGAAGTTGCGGAATTTCATCAGGTCTTCCTGCTCGTACTGTACGAGCTCGCTGAGTGAATTGATCTTCGCAGCCTTGAGGCAGTTGAATGCACGCACGGAGAGATCGAGATCTTCCAGTGGAGTCTTCAACACCTTGCGGAGCTGCAGTGTCTGCTCATCAACGAGGTCTTCCTTCTTTTCTTCTTTGTTGTCGAAGGTGATGTTTTCGTCGGTGATGATCATGAGGTGCTGGATCAGGATGCGTGAAGCCTGCTTCACTGCCTCTTCGGGATGGATGGTACCATCGGTAGAGACTTCCATGATCAGCTTCTCATAGTCAGTGCGCTGTTCCACACGCGTGTTCTCAATGCTGTACTTCACATTCTTGATGGGAGTATAGATTGAATCGATCGCGATGTAGCCGAGAGGAGCATCCTTGGGTTTGTTTTCTTCAGCAGGTACATAACCGCGTCCTTTACCGATCGTGAGTTCGATTTCCATCTTTGCAGATGAGTCGAGTGTGCAGATCAGCAGGTCGGGATTCATGATCTGGAAGGAGTGTGTAGCTTCTCCGATCATACCTGCGGTGAATTCTGTTTTATTCCTGATAGAAAGAATAATCTTTTCGTTTGCCACTTCGTGATCAACGATCTTCCTGAAGCGAACCTGCTTGAGGTTCAGGAAGATTTCAACTACGTCTTCACTTACACCCTTCATGGTGGCGAACTCGTGATCTACGCCTTCAATTTTAACGCCCACGATGGCATAGCCTTCCAGGGAATTGAGCAATACGCGGCGAAGCGCATTACCGATTGTAACACCATAGCCTGGCTCCAGCGGGCGAAACTCGAACTGAGCCTCGAAATCCGTAGCCTTCTGTAAGATGATCTTATCCGGTTTCTGGAAATTTAAAATGGCCATATTAATTTGAAATTTAGATTTAGAATGATTGGTAATCCCTGTCGGTTTACTTAGAGTACAACTCGACGATGAGCTGTTCCTTAATATTTTCTGGAACGCTTTCTCTTTCAGGATAGGTAATGAAAGTGCCCTTGAATTCAGTTTCGCTCCAATCGAGCCAGTTGAATTTTGGATTCTTTCCACGAACCATGCTGGTGATTGATTCCCTTCCCCTGCTGTTTTCCTTGATAGTGATAACATCACCTGGCTTCAGTTGGTAAGAAGGAACGTTCACCACATCGCCGTTCACCTCGATGTGTTTGTGGCTAACGAGCTGGCGGGCAGCGGGACGGGAAGGTGCGATTCCCATACGGAATACGGTGTTGTCGAGGCGTGCTTCGAGCAGCCTGATCAGGTTTTCACCTGTTACACCCTTACGCCTTGCGGCTTCATCAAAGGTTTTGTGGAATTGTTTTTCCAATACACCGTAAGTGTACTTGGCTTTTTGCTTTTCACGAAGCTGGAGAGCATATTCTCCGAGAGTCTTACGCTTCTTGGAAGCGCCATGCTGACCGGGAGGATTGCTGTTTTTATCCAGCCATTTACCATTGCCCAGAATGGGCTCACCAAATCTTCTTGAGATCTTGGTCTTTGGACCATTGTAACGTGCCATAGTTTTTTTTCATTTCGATTTTTTTTGAAACGGCGCGACGATCGGTAAAAAATCGTAAAAAATTAATCGGGCGCCCTTTGTTAAAATGAATTCCTATGCCGGAATATGTTTTTCGTTGACAGTTAACCGTAAACCGTGTATACCGTTTTTCGCTCACTGTCAACGGTAACAATCAGCGGTCAACTATTTCAACTTATTATACTCTACGCTTCTTCGGAGGCCTGCAACCATTATGTGGAAGCGGGGTCACATCCTTGATCATCACGATCTCGATGCCATTCTGCGAAAGAGAACGGATGGAGCTTTCGCGACCTGCACCGGGACCCTTCACATAAACATCAACGCGCTTAAGACCTGCATCGAATGCAGTCTTAGCGGCATCTGCGGCGGCCATCTGTGCGGCGTAAGGAGTGTTCTTCTTAGAACCCTTGAAGCCCATCTTTCCGGCACTGCTCCAGGAGATAACCTGGCCGTTCTTGTTAGTGAGGCTGATGATGATGTTGTTGAAGCTGGCAGTGATGTGTGCATCGCCGTAGGCATCAACTTTTACTACTCTTTTCTTTGCGGCCGCTTTCGCACTGCCGGATTGTGATTTTGCCATAATTTCTTAGAGGTGCTCTTTAATGTTTAAAATCTGCTCCGTGGAGCATGGATCCTTTTCTCCTGCCGACTTACGATGCTATCCGAAACTGATCCTGGTCTTGTTGTCCCTGCCAATGGAAGGAGACAACGTGTAAGTCATATAAATAAGAATCCGGAATGCACGATGGCTTCCGAATTCCATTCATTTATTTCTTAGGCGCCTTCTTCTTACCGGCTACTGTCTTACGCTTACCTTTCCTTGTACGGCTGTTGGTCTTGGTGCGTTGTCCGCGAACCGGGAGACCTTTACGATGACGGAGGCCACGATAGCAGGCGATATCCAGCAGACGCTTGATGCTCATCTGCACTTCAGAACGAAGTTGACCTTCAACCTTCAGCTCTTCCGTAATGGTATTACGGATTGCGTTCAGATCATCGTCATTCCATTCATGCACTTTCTTATCCCGACTGATGTTATTCTTGTCGAGGATGTACTTCGCTGTGGAAGGTCCGATACCATAGATATAGGTAAGACCTATTTCGCCTCTTTTGTTTTTTGGTAAGTCAACACCGGCAATACGAGCCATAATTCTTAATTGTTTTCCTTTTTAATGCAAATTTCAATTAACTAATTAACTAATTAGCTAATTAGTTAATTAACCCTGACGTTGCTTGAATCGGGGATTCTTTTTGTTGATCACATAGAGTTTGCCTTTGCGACGAACGATCTTGCAATCTGCGCTGCGTTTCTTAATTGATGCTCTGACTTTCATTTTCTTATTCTTTGCGCCCTGGAATTTCCAGGAACTGTTTTTATTTATATCGGAAAATGATCCTTCCCCTGCTCAAATCGTAAGGCGACATCTCCACTCCTACTTTATCACCAGGCAGAATACGGATGTAGTGCATCCGCATTTTCCCCGAGATGGTTGCGAGGATCTCATGACCATTTTCAAGCTTAACCCTGAACATGGCATTTGATAGGGCCTCTATGATCGTACCATCTTGTTTAATAAGGGGTTGTTTCGACATACTATTTTTAGGGCTGCAAAGATAGGGGAATGTAGGGAAATGGAAAAACTTTTGGGAATAAGATGAGAGATGAGAGCCTGCCCCGATGAAAATCGGGATAAGGGCATGCCCTGACGAAGGTCAGGGATGAGGAGCCTGCCCCGATGTAAATCGGGGATGAGGGACTTCCATTCGAAGATTTCTTTTTAACCGATCAGCCCTTAAACTATTAAGCTCTTAAATCCTTAATTCTCAAGGGATGATGAGGGATGGGAGATGGAGGATTAGAATTTTCTTATTGAAGACCCTAATTAAACTCTTAAACCCAAACTTCAAACTCCAAACCTCAAACGCTTCAATGACACAGGGCTTCACCCTGTGCTATGCTGGGCCGCCCTTTCAGGGCTGGTAGACTGTTTGAGGTTTGAAGTTTGGGGTTTGTCCCCGCAAAACAAACGAACCCATAAACTTTTAAACCATTTAAACTCTTAAACCCAAACTTCAAACCCCAAACCATTAAACTCTTAAACCCTTAAACCTTTAAACCAAACTTCAAACCCCAAAC
>CBINHQ010000205.1:0-4764 GCA_966250475.1 uncultured Chitinophagaceae bacterium | reverse complement strand
AGCGTACTCACCATTTATGCCAACACACTCTCGAAGAAGGGAGCAAGATTGAACAACCAAAAAGACGATGGAAGCGGAATCATCGGCACCCCAATCGGAAACGAAGAGTTGCTGAGACAACTCGAAAGCGAGATGATCTCCTACACTCCCGCCGAACTCATCGATATCGCAAACAAAGAATTCGCATGGTGCGAAAAGGAAATGAAGAAGGCTTCAAACGAGATGGGATTCGGCAACGACTGGAAGAAGGCGTTGGAAAAAGTGAAGAACTCATACGTGCCCGAAGGAAGGCAGCCGGAAATGATAATGCAACTCTACAATGAATCAATCGACTTCCTGAAGAAGCACGATCTCCTCACCATTCCACCACTAGCGGAAGAAACCTGGGACATGGTGATGATGAGCCCCGAGCGGCAACTCATTGCACCCTTCTTCCTCGGCGGTGAGACCCTGCTCATCGCATATCCAACAAACACGATGGCTCACGATGCGAAGATGATGAGTCTCCGCGGAAACAATCCGCACTTCTCCAAAGCGGTCGTACATCACGAATTGATTGCCGGACATCGACTCCAGGTTTATATGATGGATCGATACAAATCATACCGCAGTTTCAGAACGCCGTTCTGGATGGAAGGTTGGGCGCTTTATTGGGAAATGATTCTCTGGGACAAAGGATTTCCGCGCTCCCCTGAAGATAAAGTCGGAATGCTCTTCTGGCGAATGCATCGATGCGCGAGAATTATTTTTTCATTGAACTATCACCTGGGCAAGTGGTCACCCCAACAATGCATCGACTTCCTCGTCGATCGCGTGGGACATGAACGCGCAAATGCCGAAGGAGAAGTGAGAAGATCCTTCACCGGTGGCTACGGACCCCTCTACCAGCTTGCATACATGATCGGCGCATTGCAATTCTATGAGCTGAAGAAAGAATTGGTCGACAAAGGAAACATGTCACTAAAAGAATTTCACGACAGAGTACTAAGGGAAAACAGCATGCCCATTGAGATGTTGCGTGCGATCCTGAGGAAGGATTTAATTTCCAAAGACTTCAAGTCTATGTGGAGATTCTATTGAAGCCAGGAAAGGATTAGGTTATAATGTTTAAAGGTTTAAGGGTTTAAAGGTTTAAAGGTTTAAGGGAGCGGGTTGGTTCTAAGATACCTTTCCTCCCTTAAACATTTAAACCCTTAAACCTTTTAAACCTTTTTCAGAAGTCCATTTCCGGGACTTCTCCCTCAACCAAAAGCTTTCCCGCAGTTTTCTCTTTAATCTCTTCCACTGAAACGCCCGGTGCTCTTTCAAGAAGCTTGAAGCCCTGGGGAGTTACTTCGAGCACCGCAATTTCGGTGACGATCTTCTTCACGCATTTTATTCCGGTGAGCGGCAGCTTACATTCGGGAAGGAGTTTTGATTCTCCTTTGGGGTTTGTATGCATCATGGCAACGATGATGTTTCGTGCGCTGGCAACAAGGTCCATCGCCCCGCCCATTCCTTTCACCATCTTGCCGGGAATTTTCCAGTTAGCGATATCTCCTTTCTCACTTACCTCCATTGCTCCGAGAACAGTAAGGTCAACCTTGCCTGCCCTGATCATGCCAAAGCTCATTGCTGAATCGAAGAATGCAGAACCGGGAATGGTAGTGATGGTTTGTTTTCCGGCATTGATGAGATCAGGATCCTCTTCGCCTTCGAAGGGAAAGGGTCCCATGCCAAGCAATCCGTTCTCGCTCTGCAGGACTACGTTTATGCCTTTGGGAATATAGTTAGCCACCAGCGTGGGAATGCCAATGCCAAGGTTCACGTAGTAACCATCCTTGAGTTCCTTCGCAATGCGCTGGGCAATCTGTTCTTTAGTTAATGCCATATCTGATTTTTTTAACGGAATGATCCGTCAATTAACTACGTTTTCTTACAGTCCGCTGCTCTATTCGCTTTTCATAATTCTTCCCCTGGAAAATGCGATGCACGTAGATGCCGGGAGTGTGAATGTTATTTGGATCGAGTTCACCATTTGGAACGAGTTCCTCCACTTCCGCAATTGTAATCTTACCCGCCATTGCCATCAGTGGATTGAAGTTCCTCGCAGTTTCCTTGTATACGAGGTTGCCCATCTCATCGCCCTTCCATGCCTTCACGATCGCGAAGTCCGCATCAAAAGCCATCTCGAGAAGATAATCCTTGCCATTGAAGTTTCTCGTCTCCTTCCCCTCCGCGACTTCTGTACCTACACCTGCAGGTGTGTAGATTGCAGGCATTCCGTATCCTGCAGCGAGGCATCGTGTAGCGAGAGTGCCTTGTGGCACCAGTTCAACTTCCATTTCGCCGCTAAGCAGTTGGCGCTCGAACTCCGCGTTCTCACCAACATAAGATGCAATCATCTTCTTCACCTGCCTTCCCTGTAAGAGAAGTCCGATTCCAAAATCGTCAACACCCGCATTGTTCGAAATGCACGTAAGATTCTTCACCCCTTTCTTGACAAGTGCTGAAATACAATTCTCAGGAATTCCACAAAGTCCAAATCCACCAAGCATCAGTACGGCGCCATCGTTAATATCGCGGATAGCAGCTTCCGCGTCTTTTACAATCTTGTTCATAGCTGTTATTGGGAATAAAAATACTGATTATTCCGAGTTAATTGGTTAATTAGTTAATTAGCTAATTAGGAAATGATGGAGATGCCAATTGAAGCCAGATAAGACACTAAAGACTTAGGTGCACTCCGCCCTTCGCGAACAATTTTGTATATAAATGTTTACAGCGGAGGAATTTTTTTTAAACGCAATGTTCACAATGATTTTCGCCGAATTCGCGGAGAAGCCTTCGAAGACCGGAATTATTATCAAAGTTGAAGCGAACCTGGCGGTTAAATAGTACTTGGTAAATTAGTTTACCTGTAACTCGTCCACTCTCAGCAAATTTTTTCTACGGTTTGTATCAGGAACAGGGGTAGCTAGTTCCTGTACGGAAGAAGGAGAATTCTTCCTCGTGAGAGAATCAAGTATCACACTCATCTGATCCGGGTGTGCGCGGTACCAGTCATAGCTCCTGTTGAATTGTTCCGCATTGATGCCATGAATAGCAAATACATTCTTGTACGTAGTCTTCAGCGCAGAGTCCCTATTAAGTGTTGAATCAAGCCTGTTGAGGAATGAATTGTTGAATTCTCCCGCAGAGATCATATCCCACAGCACTTCCTGCATTTTCAGTTGAGGCATTACATCGCCCGGCCTTGATTCTTTATCATTGCATGAAATGATTAGCAACAACACTACCAGGTACTTCTTCATCTTAATTCTTTATAGGTCTGCGCATTGGTAAGGTCCAGCTTGGTAAGAAGATCATGCGCTCTCGTCCTCGTCTCACCCTTTGCTTTGCTAAACACTTTAACGAGCTCCGTACTCTTTCCCTGGAAGAAGAATTGAAGCAGCATCGAGTTTGGATTCTCGCTGTTTACCGTGTTGAGAAGGTTGAGAGAATTCAGGATGCCATCCCTTGCCTGCTCTTCATCTTCGAAGAATTTATCCATGCCATTCCTGTAGTAGGAATAGATCGCTTCATGCACAAGATTAAAGCGATTGTTGTTGAGATTCTCCGCAAGCCAGTAGCGGTTGCGAAGACTTTCAAAAGATTTCCATCCTGTTATCTCACTTCCTTCCGGCGCATTGCTCACAATGTTCCATGCCTTCTTGAAGTACACATCTCCACCTTTCAATGAAAAGGAACTGTAATCGAAACCAAGAATTATGTTCACGTAGTACGCCAGTATCGCAGGAAGGTTAGAAGCCATGGGATCATTTCCCTGCACACGATTCTCATTAAATTCTATCGGCTGAAATTCCTGGTAGCGAAACACCACATCATCATCCATGAAGTTGATAATTGGGGAATCATAAGTTGAACTGTACACCGGCCTCGCTGCCTGGATAGTGAGTTTGCCACGGTAAACATTATTACCAAGGTCCTGCTCAATGTTCAATAGAAAGTTACACTGAATCTTCTCTGCAGGCTGGTACACATCGTTCGTCCATTTCCTGTTGTTGAGAAAATTCGTGAGCGAGGTCTGCAGAGTCTGGAATACACTCTTATTGACCTGCGTGCTGATCTTTGCCGCCATCACTGTAAGCCTTGCCTGCAATTCCTGCGCACTCACGCTGCCTGCAACCGAAATAAAGATAAATGAGAAAAATAGTTTCTTAAGCATAGAATGTATTAATGATGGTGTCTGCAATATCCTTCGCCACTTCGGCCTTCGACTTCAATTCAAACCCTACCGATTCTCCATCCCTTATGAATATCGTTATCTTATTAGTATCGTGTCCGAATCCTGATCCTTCATCGTTGAGAGAGTTCAGCACAATCATGTCTGCGTTCTTCTTCTTCAGTTTCTCCTTCGCTGATTCAGTTTCGTTAACCGTCTCGAGTGCAAAACCCACCAGCACCTGCCCATTCTTCTTCGCCTCTCCCATGCTCTTCAAACTATCCGGCGTCTTCACTAATTCGAGTTTCAATGTATCGGAATTCTTCTTGATCTTTTGTCCGGCCATCGTTGCAGGCATGTAATCCGCAACAGCCGCCGCCATTATTGCAATGTCAGAATTTGGAAACCGGCTCATGCACGCCTCATGCATCTCACTCGCCGATTGCACCCTGATCAATTCCATTCCATTGCTCTCAACAGGAACCTGAACCGGCCCTAGCACCAGCGTAACCTGCGCCCCGCGGCGGGTGGGCTGGGGCGCCGAGGCACGGACACGCGTT
>CBINHQ010000204.1:0-4778 GCA_966250475.1 uncultured Chitinophagaceae bacterium | reverse complement strand
CGATCGGGATAGAGTTCGTTCAGTCTTGTGTTGTCTGGAAATGATTTTTCATCCCAATCATTCTGATCCCATCCCCGACCTGTGAGCCAGCCCTTGCCATCATCATTCTTAAAATCTTTGCAGCGCTGGAGTACTTCTTCCCAACTTTCGGTGCCCACAAGGTTTACTGTCTGCAGGCTGTTTGCGTATCCAACCAAATGCGCATGCGCATCAATGAAGCCTGGGTATATGAATTTTTCATTTGCGTCAATCGTTTTGGCTGCCTTGTATTTACCTGTTAGGTAAGAATGACTTCCAGTCTCCACGATTTTTCCGTTACTAATCGCCATTGCCTCTGCGGCGCTGAATTTTTCATCGACAGTATAGATTGTCGCGTTGTGCACGATAAGGTCGACAAGCTTCTTCTGAGCGTGGGTAACGATTCCGGTAGTCATGATTAGCAAAGTGAGAAGTTTCTTCATAAAATTTCGGGTATGATGAATTTTGATTTCAGTTCATGAATTTAGGTGGATGCTTCTTGTTGTGCTCCGTTTTATCCTGGTAGGCCTTCGCAGCGGCTAAGATACTGCCTTCATCGTACAGTCTTCCAAGTAGAGTAATACTCAGCGGCGAACCATTTCTTCCGAAGCCAATGGGCATGCACACGGCTGGATTGCCTGTGAGGTTGGTGATTGATAATTGCCTTCCTGCGTATGTGGGAACTATCAACACATCGATATCCTTCATGAACTCATACATACTGCTGCACAATTCAGAGCGATATCTGTTAGCATTGATATATTCCACAGCGGGAATGAATCGTGATGAACGGAAACTGTTTGGCCAAAAAGCCTTATCCTGCCGTTCAATTTGATCATCGCGATTCGTGCGTGTGAGTTCATCAAATGCCGCTGCGCTTTCTGCTCCAAGAATGATGCTGATGAGGTTTACCGGGTACATGGCTGTGTCGGGGAAATTAATTGCCTTCACATCCGCTCCCATCTTGCGAAACTCTTCAATCACTTTCCATTCAGGAGCATCCTTCGTTAGCCTGCTGAAGAAATTCTCTGCATATGCGATCCTTAACTTCTTCACGTCAGCATCCTGATTAAAGTTGAATGCATGGTCAACCGAACCATGATCCTTCCCATCAGTTCCCTTCATGTAATAATAAACGATGGCATTGTCTTCGGCGCTGCGGCATATCGGCCCAACCTTGTCGAGGCTCCAACAAAGAGTCATCGCGCCGGAACGACTCACTGTTCCAAACGTAGGGCGAAGTCCCGTTGCCCCGCATCTTGTGGATGGCGAAACTATCGAACCAAGCGTTTCAGTTCCGATAGAGAAGGGAAGGAGTCCTGCCACTGTTGCCGCAGCGGATCCTGCCGACGAACCGCTCGAGCCCTGTTTGAGATTCCAGGGATTTTTTGTCTCGCCACCAAACCATTTATTATTATACGCAAGAGATCCAAGGGAGAGCTTTGCGCATAGTACCGCACCTGCTTCCTTAAGTCTTGTGTATACGTAAGAATCCACATCCAATACCTGATCCTTGTAAGGTGTAGTGCCCCAGGTTGTCTTGTATCCTTTAACCGCGAATAAATCTTTCAATCCATAGGGTATCCCATGAAGCGGCCCACGATACTTCCCACTCTTGATTTCTTCGTCCGCCATTGCGGCTTCTTTCATTGCAAGGTCTTCCGTCAACGTGATCGTACACTCAAGCGTATCGCTCCACTTCTTCAATCGTTCTATGAAGAACTCAGTCAGTTCCACCGAACTAATCTTCCTGTTCGAAACCAGATATGCGAGTTGAGGTATGGAGTAGAATGCGAGTTCATTCCTGTTCTTTGGTAGTTCCGTCACCGGAAGTTTCCATTCGATGGGTTGTTGATTAGTTGGGATCGTATACCCATACGGCAGCGGATTGAATGCAAACGGAAACGGTATATGGTTTTCCGGCAGCCTGCGATGCATCGCATTATAAAGGGAGAGTTGATACTCGAGACTTCCCATCATCGAGTCAGCTTCCGAATTCGTAAACTCAAGATCGAAATATTTCGCTGCATCTCTGATGAATTGAATCGAATCATTTTTTGACTGTCCAAAAATGAACATGGAAAGCAAACAAAACGGAACAACGATTATCTTTTTCATAATCAATAAATGAGAATGTGATCGATGGTCAGAAGTAATTTTTTGCAGGGCAAAATTTTTTATTGCGATCGAAGAATCATGAATAAAGCTTTCAAAAATTACATCAAAATTCATTGCGAATTATGAATTAATTTATATGTTTACACCTCCGCCCTATTTAACACTTTCACTGGTCAGCAAACCATTCCTCCAATCCTTTCTTAAACTTCCAGAAGATATCCCTTGGGGCGCCAGCCAATTTTTGTTTAACCAAGTAAAACTTTATTATGGACAGGAGCTTTACGTGCTACCGGTACATCCGGACCATGCTTTTATCTCTTGTATCACTGGTCATCTTTAATTCTGTCTCGGGCCAGGGAGGTACAAGTTGTTTCACAGACCAAACTACAACAGATTTTAACCAGGGATCGTATGGCGCCAATACACAGGCGCATGGTGCAGGCGATGGCGCAGTCAGCCTCAAGCCAGGCATCGACGAAGAGTTTTCAGGCAACAGCCTCCCTTCGGGATGGGGAGTTGAAAACTTCGATCCTTCAGGCAGCACCGATTTTCAGGGTGGATCTGTGACAGTAAATGGAACGCACATTTACTCAAACGCATCATTCGGCCCCGGTTCTGTTCTTGAGTTTGTTGCCACTTTCAATTCAGGCGCATTCCAGAACATCGGATTCTCTTCCGATCCGGCATTCAATGCTCCCTGGGTGACTATCGGACAAGGTTCAATCGATGGACTTGTTCACGCACGTTATTCCGGCGGTACGCAGATCAGCCTCGGACCACTTTTGGGTTCACCCCACCTCTACAGGATTGAGTGGAATGTGGGAAGCTTCAACTTCATTGTTGACAATGGAGCCTCAGCATTCGTTACAATCAACTTCGATGTTAACACACCCATGTATGTTCAGATCAGCGACCTGCTGACCGGCGATGGTACACTCTCTGTTGATTGGATTCGCCTCACTCCATATCCGGCATCCGGAGTTTTCACTTCAAGAGTTTTCGATGCAGGTTCTACAAGAACATGGACAGGCATCAACTGGAACGGTGAATTGCCTGCAGGTACTTCTATCGACGTGGAAGCAAGAACAGGAAACACCTCAACACCTGACGGAAGCTGGTCTTCCTACACAAGCACTCCAAATCAATCAGGCAGGTATGTACAGTATCGCGCTACACTCGCTACTACAGATCCTCACGCTACGCCAGTTTTGTTTGATGTAGCATTGAGCTGCGAGAATGCCGGTCCTATGGTAACAGAGCATCCTGCAGATGCAACTGTATGCACAGGCTCAACTGTTTCCTTCACCAGCGCAGCAACTGGAGTAACTTCAGTTAAATGGCAGGTAAATACTAATGGCAATAGTTGGTCGAATGTTTCTGGAGCAAACAGCGCTACTCTCAGCTTCACTGCAAATACTTCCCACGATGGTAATCGCTACAGGGCAGTATGGAATGGACCGAATGGCCAGGTTATCTCTGATCCGGCCAGACTTACCGTTAATCCATTGCCATCGCTCACAAGCGCAGGAAGCCTGACAGTTAACAGTGGTGAAAACTTCAATTACCATCCCACATCCAGCGTGCCTGGTACCAACTTCACCTGGACACGCGCTGCTGTGAATGGCATCAGCAATCCTGCTGCAAGCGGTTCCGGTTCGATCAACGAATCACTGGAGAATACTTCCAACTCGCCCAAGGTTGTAACATATGTCTACACACTTACAGCGAATGGCTGCACTAAAACGCAGAACGTACTCGTTACAGTTAATGCCGCTTCAAGCGATTGTATTACGACCACTAGCGTTTCTCAACACTTCAACAATTACACAATCTCCGCAGGAAGATATATCTGGTTCAACAGCATCTTCAACATCAGAAATATCGGCAGTGGTGAAACGAACATCTATGTAACAAACAGCAAGATCACTTACAAGCTGAACAACGTTACATACACACTGAATGTTCCGGATGCACACATCCAGATGAGAAGCAACATCTGGAACGCAACCACCGAGTACACTTCCGATGGCTGGAAGACTAAAGTAAACTCCAACTTCGGTGCCGACATCTTCCTGACAGGTCTTTCATACAGGTTGCCACACAACCTTCCCAAGAAAGTGAAGGATGTGAAGTGGACGATGGATGTACGCATCGACAAGCCAGACGCATTGTTCAAGTGGAAATGGTCTGCAGGAGTGTATTCGAACTTCTCGCTAAACCACAACAGCCTGCACGTTAGCCCGACTGATGGAATCCTGAGCCTGCTGAGTCCGTTCATCAACATCGGCAACGCGGGTACTCCGACAAGCTATGCGCTGTACATCATCCCCGGTGGCACAACTACAGGGTTGTTCAACCTGTCAAACACCTTTAGCTCAACTGCTCCGGTGAATTGTAACAGCATCGTACCAAATGTCATCACATCGCAACCGCTGATGGAAGAGCCTGGTATCCTCGATAATAGTGAGCTCTCCCTGAAGGCATATCCCAACCCATCCAGGTCTAACTTCAACCTTGCCATTACCGGCAATGATGGTAAGCCTGTAAATGTCAGGGTGTATGATGCGAACGGAAGAATGGTAGAAGGCTTCCCGAATGTAACTCCCGGAACCACACTCATCACCGGTGAAAGATGGAAGTCC
>CBINHQ010000203.1:0-4815 GCA_966250475.1 uncultured Chitinophagaceae bacterium | reverse complement strand
CATGTTACATGATTCATGGAAATGTGTTGCCTTCACCGCAATTGCTGAAGCACGTGAAGAAGCTAAGCAATGGCGAGTTCATTTGCGTTAACGGCAACGAGGGAATTGTGTTCAGGTTCACGAGGGCGGAGATCATGGAGGCGCATCGCATTAGCGTGAAGAAGGCGGTGACGGTTGAAGATGTGAATGTAATGCGAATACAATATCCCTGGCAGATATTTCAGATGAATGATTGGGCGATACGCCAGGATTTCGAATTGCTAACGAAGGGAAGGAAGTCGGCGCCAGTTCCGAGATCGAATAAGGTGATGAATCCTTCCGACGTATTCCTCGAGGAAGGTGCGACAGTAAAGCATTGCATATTGAATGCATCGAATGGCCCGATTTATCTCGGAAAGAATTCGGAGGTGATGGAGGGATCGATGATTCGCGGGCCGTTTGCATTGGGCGAGGGATCCGTGGTAAAGATGGGAGCGAAGATCTATGGAGCAACAACTTTGGGTCCATGGTGCATGGGTGGAGGGGAGATCAAGAATTCCGTGATGTTCGGCTTCTCCAATAAGGCGCATGATGGTTATCTTGGCGACTCTGTGATAGGCGAGTGGTGCAACATGGGCGCTGGGACTTCCAATTCCAATCTTAAGAATAATGCGGGCAAGGTGAGGCTGTGGACACCGAATGGAAAACTGGAAGCAGGAATCAAGTGCGGAGTGTTGATGGGAGATTATTCGCGCACTGCAATCAATACATCGATTAACACCGGAACAGTGATCGGCGCTTGTTGCAATGTATTTGGAAATGGTCTGACTCCGGAACACGTGCCTAATTTCTCATGGGGAAGTGATGGAATAGAGCGTTATGATCTCGAGCGCGCTAAGAATGATGTTGATTCCTGGAAGAAGTTGAAAGGACATGAGATAAATGAACAGGAAATAAAAATGCTGGATTATATTTTTAAAACCTTCTAAATTTTTGAAATGCGTAAGCAGATTGCCGCAGCCAACTGGAAAATGAATTTAACCTTCCAGGAAGGAGAAAAGCTCCTTGATGAAATTCTCGATGCAAGAATCCAACTCGGCCCGGACCAGTTGGCGATCTTTGCTGTTCCCCACCCATACCTGCTGATGGCAAGGAGCGAAGTGGACGGTATCGAAAGGTATTATGTTTCTGCCCAGAATTGCCACCACAAGGCTTCGGGCGCTTACACCGGCGAGGTGTCGGCGAAGATGTTGCATTCCATCGGCGTACAGTATTGTATCATTGGTCACAGCGAGCGTCGCGAATACTTCCTCGAGACAAACAGCATGCTTGCCGAAAAAGTTAATATTTGTTTCTCAAATTATATCACTCCAATATTCTGTTGCGGCGAATCGTTAACCACGAGAGAGTCGGGCGGACAGAATGAATTTGTGTCGACGCAATTAAGGGAATCATTGTTTCATCTTTCTGCGAAGGAAATTAAGCAGGTGATACTCGCATACGAGCCCATCTGGGCAATTGGTACTGGCAAGACGGCAAGCACTGCTCAAGCGCAGGAGATGCATGCGCACATCAGGTCGGTCATTGCGGGACAGTATGGAGAAGAAGTGGCCAACGAGATTCCGATCCTCTACGGTGGCAGCGTGAAGGCCAACAATGCGAGCGAACTCTTTGCTTGTCCAGATGTCGATGGCGGCCTTGTCGGCGGCGCATCACTAGTAGCCTCGGAGTTTACTGAGATCATTAAGGCACTCAAGTAGGTTGGGGGTTTGGTGTTTGGTGTTTGGTGTTTGGGGTTTGATTTGAGGTTTAAAGGTTTAAGGGTTTAATTGGTTTAAGGGAGGAGATGGTACCAAACTCAAACTTCAAACCATTAACTATTTAATCAATTAACAAATTAACTAATTAAACAGCCGCCTTATTACATAGTGATCACACGAAAGAACCAGGCGCTGCTTAGTTTCCTGAGTATTCGTGCAATTGTGAACGGGACGGATATTTACCCGTTGCCGGACAGCAAGCCGGTGGTGGTAACGGTGAATGAAAATAATCCCAGCATAGTAATTACAGATGGGTTTCATTTTACCAAGCCGGTGGAGTTGGTCTTTCATCATCTGAATACCTACTACTTCAAGGTGGTTTGCATCATCGACGACATGCAGTTGCTTGCCGGGTCGTTGCTGTTGGTGGTGTTGTACCTGCTGGGCTTCTTCACCGGGGTGTTAATACTTAAACTAATTAGTTTCTTACCCATTCTTTATTTCTTATTTCTTTATTACATCAACAGGAAGGATTTCATCCAGATAACTCCTGTGTAGAATTGACAACATATAGTGATCCCATTCTCATAATAAAAACAGGAGCGGCCGGGGATGTGGTGCGAACCAGTTGCTTGCTCAACAAATTACAGGGCGAGATATATTGGGTCACCTCTGCACGCAATGCGAGGCTGTTGCCTACAGACATGCCAAACCTGCACATCATCCCTGCTGAAGAAGCCAGACAGAAACTCGCGAATCAAACATTTTCGCTGATCGTTTCACTGGAGGAAGATGAGCAGTCAGCCTTGCTGGCGGCAACGCTTGACAGCTCTCAATTGACGGGTGTGTATGTATCTGGCGATAAGATTGACTACACTGAAGATTCATCTTCATGGTATGACATGAGCAGGATTTCAAGACTGGGAATGGAAAGAGCAAACGAGTTGAAGATGGCGAACAGGAAGTCGTTCCAGCAGCATTTGTTTGGAATGCTTGGAATGGAATTCAATGGAGAACCGTATCGTATCTGGCGAGATGAAACTGTGAAGACTCAAAAAGGATTGATTGGCCTGGAGAAGCGAAGTGGTGATCGCTGGCCGAATAAGCAATGGTGGGGGTATGATGAGCTCGTGCTGATACTGGAGAAGATGGGAAAGAAGTGCAGGTTTTTCGAACAGAAACCAGATATACGAGGCTATTTGCGGACGATAGATGAGTGTGAGAGGATAGTCTCGGGAGATACACTGGCTATGCATGCGGGGATGGCGTATGGAAAGCCGGGTGTAGCCATCTTCAATTGCACGAGTCCGGATGAGATATATGAATATGGGCTGTTGAGGAAGGTGGTGAATCCGTTGCTGAAGAAGAATTTCTATTCGACGAGCTTTGATGAAGAGGTTGTGAAGGCTGTAGCTGTGGAGGAAGTTTTGGAGGCGCTTGTGGCTTGTGGTTTGAGGTTTGAAGTTTGAGGTTTGGGTTTAAGGGTTTAAAAGGTTTAAGAGTTTAAGGGATGCTTTGAGTTTAGGACTCTCATCTCTCATCCCTCATCGGCATAGTGTATTACTGTTTGATATCAGGCCTTATAATTTAGCGACCATGGGCCGCGGATTTTATTATGATGAATTATGATCAGTTACGATCGATCATAATAAATCATAAGCAATCATTTCAAATCCGTGTCCCATGGTCCAGTCCCCCAGGTAATTTGGAGTTTGAGGTTTGAGGTTTGGGTTTAAGTTTAAGGGTTTAAAAGGTTTAAGAGTTTAAAGGATGCTTTGAGATTAAGACTCTCATTTCTCATCCCCGATTTTCATCGGGGCAGGCCCTCATCCCTCATCTTCCCAAGAACCTTCTATCTTCGCCCTCGTGAAAATCACCATTTTCGAAACCGAACACTTCGAAGGCGCATTTCCCGTGATCAAGCTATTTGACACCCCGGGAAATGAAGTCAGCATCATCACAAATCCCGATACATATCGAAGGTTCGCTGATCTTTTCGGAGCCGAAATGTCAAGGTTTCAATGGATCATCATCAAAGAAAAAGGCAAGCTCGCCTTCTTCTATTCTCTCTACAAAAACATCCGCAGGCTCGATCCTGACCTGCTCTACCTCAATACCATCAGCAACAACCATCTCCTCTATGCATGGGTGTTGAAGTTCGCCAAACCAACGCAATCGCTCCTCACTGTGCACGATATAAATTGCCTGTTCGAGAGCAGGCCTGGTAATAGCTTTCGAAGCAGGATCATTCATCATGGAAAGAAGAAATTAACAGGCAGAGTGGACAGGTTCAATGTGGTTGCTGATACTCTCGTCGATTACCTTTCCACCAAGACGGACAAGCCCATCTCCGTTATCCCCGGCGCGGTGTATGAGCCGAGAGGAGTGACGACAGCATTTCCCGCAGAAGGTGTTTGGAAGATTGTGGTGCCGGGATCAATCGATAGAAAGAGGAGGGATTACGATCAGGTATTCGCCCTTGCGGATTTATTGAACAGTAGAAATATAAAAGCAGAGATTGTATTGCTGGGAGGACATCACGATGATTACGGCAAGGAAATCATTCAGCGTGCGGCAAAGTTTAAAAAGGGCTCGTGCAGGATGAAGTACTATGAAGAAAGCATCGTTGATCAGGATGAATTCGACCAGCAGATGGATGATTGTCATTTCGTATTCATTCCTTCCGTGGTGCATACGACGATTTGTGGTGAGATATCTGAAGTATATGGAATAACAAAGTCGTCGGGCAACATCTTCGATGTGATCAAACACGCGAAGCCGTTCATAGTTCCTGCAACGCTTACGATTTCCGAAAGTCTTGCATCGTCATCCATAAAGTATGAAAGCCTTGAAGAAATTGTTGTGCTCCTTGAAGAATGTGCGAAACATCCTGAAAATTTCAAACGGATCTGCAATGAGGCAGAAGGGAATTCGCAGGAGTTTACAGTAGGGAAGGTTAGACGGAGGATGATGTTTGATGAGTGATTTTTTTGGATGAGAGATGAGGGTGGCTTCCGATCGTTCTACCAAAATGCTCTCTGGAGGGACAGGAACGTTAATGCACTTGGTTCTTCTA
>CBINHQ010000202.1:0-4841 GCA_966250475.1 uncultured Chitinophagaceae bacterium | reverse complement strand
GTGGCCGGCTTTGTGCTCAGCATTGTATTTCAGCTTGCGCACACAGTAGAACATACTCACTTCCCTCTTCCCGATCAGGCTACGGGTAAGATGGAAGACGAATGGGCGATTCATCAGATTAAGACAACAGCAAACTTTGCCACGAGGAACAAAGTTGTTAGTTGGCTTCTTGGCGGATTGAACTTCCAGGTAGAACATCACCTTTTTCCCAAGATATCTCACATACATTATCCTGCCATCAGCAACATCATTAGAAAGGCTTGTCAGGAATATGGCATCCGGTATATCGAATATCCCAAGGTAAGAGTAGCGGTTGCCTCGCACGTGGCATTCCTTCGCCAGATGGGACAGCCTAATTAACAATTATTAATTGTTAATTGTTAATTAGAAAAATCTCCCACCAGGACGCAGGAAGGAAAAAATTAACCACCATTCTTTTCCCTGGTCCCAATGGGAGAAATCAATTTAACGGAAGACCTCTGTGTTCTTCGGATAGGTTTAATTGGTCAAAACATCTGCCTTCACCAGGATGTCTTCCGTTTCCAACGTGTCCTTTTGTGCCGTCCAAAATTCTTCAACGACTTGCAGGTATTCATTCCATTCCGATTTGGTCTGCGTGGTTTCACCAGCAGTTCCTTCGAAATAGTAATGCACACTGATGAATCGTTTAACGTGATGCCTTGTTTCTTTTGGAAGATGATTCTGCAGCTTCCAGAAATTTCGGCTACCTGTTTTCTTAATTGCTTCGAGTACTGGTCCGGGGCCGCTGTTGTAAGCAGCGATCGTCAGCAGCCAGTCACCCTTAAACATCTTGTACAAAATCTTAAGGTACTTGGCGGCTGCATGAGTGCTCTTAGAAGCGTGCGTTCTTTCATCCTGGCGCTCGTTTACCTTCAGTCCCATCCAGCGGGCTGTTACAGGCATGAGCTGCCAGAGTCCCACAGCGCCTACTCGTGACTTACTCTTCGTTGAAAGGTTTGACTCAATTACCGCGAGGTATTTAAGTTCCTTTGGCAAGCCATGGCTTACGAGGATCCTTTCCATGATCGGGAAATAGGTCTTCGACCGCTTGGTAACAATATCAAGCGTGTAGGTGTTTCGCTGCGCGAATTTCTTTGCGTATTGTTCGGCCTCCTTGTTGAGACAAACGGGAGGAGGTGCCGGAGCAGCTGTAATTAATGAGTCTGAAAGATTGCTTCCGGTTTTCGCCTGGTTATTGAAAAAACCTGGCTGCCTTGCCGCTGCCATGCTTACAAATGCAAGCAGGATTAGCGCGACACTTCCGGGGAATGATTTCAGTTTTCTAATCAACATCGTCTTAAGTTTTAATAAAACAATGCCGACCCTTAGAGTATGGATTATAGAAACTGATTCAACATAGGAACGATGGAACTGTAGTCATCGATAGAATATTGGAGGGTACGTTTTTCCGGGGGTGCGGACGTTCAGGGTTTTTCAATCCGGTATCGTACTTTTCGATTGTTCGAAGCCTCAAAACTAATAGGCGAATCCCGTATGTCATAGCTTTTCCCCTTTAGGAAATCTACGATGCGAGTGTATTGAAATGGAAACGAATGAACTAACAGGAGAAAAAAATTTATGTTGATAAATTAACGCTGAAATGCTTGCAAATTTTGATTTTGGAAGTTCGAAAATCGACTTAAAATCAAAACTCCTTAATTCGCATTAACTTGCACGCCCTTACAACTTCATATTATGATCGATCTTGAAAATTATGACCCCGATAGCGTAGGAAATCCAAACAACAACATCTTTGGATTGCCTACTACGGAAGACAACGCCGAATTGGTAATTGTACCTGTTCCCTGGGAGGTAACAGTGAGCTATGGCTCGGGTACTTCGAGGGCTCCGGAGGCCATTTTCAAGGCGAGTGTACAGGTTGATATTTTCGATCCCGACGCCCCGGGCGCGTGGAAGAATGGATATTACATGCGCAAGCCTGATCCCAAAATCCTGATGAAGAGTGATTATCTGCGCAAGGAGGCCGAGTTATATATCGACTATATTTCCAAAGGTGAAGATGTTTCCGAAAACCAGTTCATGACGAAAACCCTGAAGGATGTGAATCAGGGAAGTGATTACCTTAATAAATGGGTGTACGATCAGACGAAAGCATTGCTTGAAAAGGGCAAGCTCGTGGGATTACTCGGAGGCGATCACAGCATTCCGCTCGGCTTCTACAAGGCCATTGCAGAGAAGCATGGCGATTTCGGCATTTTGCAGGTTGATGCGCACTGCGACCTCAGAGAGGCTTACGAAAGCTTCACATATTCGCACGCAAGCATCATGTACAATGCGCTGGCGGAGGTTCCCCAACTGAAGAAACTGGTGCAGGTTGGACCTCGCGATTTTGGACAGGGAGAATACGAATACATTCAGAATAACAAAGACCGCGTTGCCTGCTACTTCGAAAGGGATATACGCAGGAGAATGTATGAAGGCGAAACATGGAAGTCCATAACGGATGAGATCATCAATCTTCTTCCGCAGAAGGTATACATCAGTTTTGATATCGATGGACTTGACCGCAAGCTTTGTCCCGATACAGGAACTCCGGTGCCGGGCGGTTTCGAGGCAGAGGAAGTAACATATCTCTTCACTAAAATATTGGCAAGCGGCAGAAAGCTGATTGGTTTCGACCTTGTGGAGGTGGGCATCAGCGAAATGGACTGGAACGCGAATGTGGGAGCGAGAATGTTGTTTAAACTCTGTAATCTGCTCGTGAAAAGCAATATCACCAAGAGATAATATTAAGATGATGAGAAGATTTGAAATTGAACTGCGCAACGAAAAGGCGCGCACGTATTCAAATATCAGCCTGATCGTTCTCATCCTGAATTTCTTTGTCCTGCTGTACGTCGGCATACAGGGATTGACGCCAAACTATATTTATCCGATAGGCGCGGCGGTGATTGTTGGCTTCATTGTGGCGTTCGAGATCTATTCAAGAAAGAAGAATCCGGTGAATGCCCGCCTGGGACTTGCATTTGCAACCATCATCATCGCGTGGATACTCTCTGGCTTTTACCTCGCGGCTGCTGCCAACTTCATTCTACTGTTGTTTCAGGATATCATCAGGAGAAAGCTGGTTGTTCTGATCTTTGACGACAGACTCATCTATCCTTCCTTCCCACGCAAGACGCTGATGTGGGATGAACTGAATAATGTGGTGCTGAGAGATGGAGTTCTGACCATCGACCTGAAGGGTGACAAGCTAATGCAGAACGAGATAATGACCGTGATCAATGAATCCGAATTTAATGAATACTGTCGCGGCAGGCTGAATGCAGTGAAGAATTAATACGAACTTTGTACTTCATGAATAAGGGAAATGAAATAAGGCCATACCTGCTCTACTCCGATGGAAAGGGAAACATCTTCGAAGATGAGTCTCTCTACACCACGGGGCGAACTGGATGGGATGCTGTGGAAGTGCCTTCGGAAGAATGGATCGAACTTCCCGATGGCGGCTCGCTTTATGAGTTGCCGGGAAGAAGAGGCATTGGCATCGATGTGAAGACCGGAGAGATGAGGATTTGTGAAAAAGGATGGGCCGTGGCCGCGTTCATTCCACCTGCGCATACGGGATTCTATTTAGCAGCATACGAGACTGCGCCCGATGCTCCTACCCTCCCACTCTTCTGCTATACTGCAGCAGGATGGCAGGATGAAACATTTTACGTGCCTGCAACTCGTATCGAGAATGATATTCGACAGGATTGTGCTGGATATGATAATGAAAAGGTAAAGGCTGGTGTGAGTGAATTGCTGAAGCATTATCCTCACAACAGATTGGTAGAACACCTTGGCAACAATTGCGCATTGACTTATCAATGTCCGGCAGCGAGGAACTTCGCCCTGGCGAGATGGGAATGTCCGGTGCCTTGTTCACCTGCATGCAATGCGAACTGTGTTGGCTGCATTTCGCTGCAACCCGATGAAGAACCGATCGTTTCCACGCAGGACAGGCTTGCATTCAAGCCAACCCCCGAAGAGATTGTGGAGTTTACTGTTCCGCACCTGGAATCGGCACCGTTCCCCATAGTTAGTTTCGGTCAGGGATGTGAGGGAGAGCCTCTGCTGATGTGGCAAACGATTAGGGACGCGATAATCGAAATCAGGAAGCATACACCGAAGGGAAGCATCAACATAAATACGAACGGTTCGAAGCCGGATGCGGTGAAGGCTTTGTGCGAGGCAGGGCTCGACTCCATTCGCGTGAGCACGAATTCAGCCCGCAAAGAAATTTACACTCCATATTATCGTCCTAATAATTATGAGTTTGAAGATATCGTTGAGAGTTTGAAAATCGTGAATTCATTCGGCGGCTGGACATCGATAAATTACTTTGTGTTTCCGGGAATGACTGACTCCGTTGCCGAATATGAGGCTTTAAGAAAACTGATTCGTGAGACGGGATTGAAGATGATTCAATGGAGGAACTTCAATATCGATCCTGACTGGTACCTGGGTAAGATCGGAGTAGTTGATACGGGAGAATGTCTAGGTGTAAAGCAGTTGCAGGAACTCATCAGGGAAGAATTTCCAAATCTGCGTTTCGGTTATTTCAATCCTCCTATGGAAAGAATCAAGGGGAGGTATGAAGAAGACTTTGCGCATTAGGTTGTGGCCATTCCACCTTATCCTGCTGAACAACCCTAAAAACTCTGAATGCCTTCCTCACAAAAGCAACGCACAACAATTGGAATAGCTCTGGCCGTGCTCGCATCGATAATCTGGTCAGGGAATTTCATCATTGCAAGAGATGTGTACATGGAGATACCTCCGGTGAGTCTTGCATTCTATCGCTGGCTGTTTGC
>CBINHQ010000201.1:0-4845 GCA_966250475.1 uncultured Chitinophagaceae bacterium | reverse complement strand
TCCGTTCAATCCGTTTCCATCCGTGTCCCCAACGCCGCAGGCGTCCAATCCGTGTTCATCCGTGTCATCCGTGGCCAAAAAAAATCAGTGGCCAAAAAAATCCGTGTCCCCAACGCCGCAGGCGTCCAATCCGTGTGCATCCGTGTCATCCGTGGCCAAAAAAAATCCGTGGCCAAAAAAATCCATGTCCCATTCTCCTAAGCCTAATGACTTCCCTCGACATCCAATGTCAACCTAAGCCCCTCCTCAAACGAAACCGGCTCAAACCCCAACTCTCTCCTCGCCTTCCCCAAATCAAACCCGGTCTTTGCCGGACGCTTCGCAGGTTGGGAAAAGCTAGCTGAATCGACACGCTTCAGAAGCGATGCATCCAATCCCAGCACCTCTGCTGTACGAACTGCCATCTGGTATGGAGTCATCACATCCTTCCCCGAAATATGAAATGTGCCGAATGCTTTTCTTTCTACTATGCTGATGATTCCTCTTGCAAGGTCTTCCACATATGTTGGCGTGCGCACCTGATCGTCTACCACACTGTACTCCTCTCCTTTCTCGAGTTTCGTTTTCACTACTGTGATGATGTTCTGTCTTCCCACTTGTGGCTTTCCATACACGAGCACGGTTCTCACGATAGCATGATCGTGCGGATATTCCGTCACCGCGTCTTCTGCTTCCATCTTCGTCTTCCCGTAGAAATTCACAGGAGAACGTATATCTTCTTCCTTGTACATTCCCTTTTCGCCATCGAATACAAAATCTGTCGAGAGAAAAACGAAGAAAGAATGATACTCTTCCGCGTTCAACAAAACATTGAGTGTGCCCTCGACATTCGTCACGTAAGCCTTCCATTGATTCTCCTCACATTCATCGGGCTTCGTCATGGCGCCGGCGTGGATCACCACTTCAGGAGTGTACCGCTCAAACACATCATGCACCCGGTAAGGATCGGTGAAATCCATCGACTCGTAAATGAGTCCGGCGCCGAGTTCAGTCGGAAGTCTCCTCTCCCCTCTTCCAGTTGCTATCACTTCATGTCCCTTCTCGAGCAATTGCTGCACGAGATAGTAACCGAGAAATCCGTTCGCTCCTGTGATTAATATTCTCATCCGGTTAAAAATTAAGTGACCAGCCTTTCGCGCTTTCACTTGGTGATGCGCGTTGGCTGGTCACGAGGAAAAATCTTTTAGAATCCTTTCTTCATTGCTTCTTCCGACTTCGTCTTTGTTCCATTCGTGCGGCCACCACTCTTGGTATCATTGGTATTCTGTGCAGCGCGCTTCGCCTCTTCAGGCGAAACAGCCGGTTCCCTGAAAGGCATATTGAGGTTATGCATCACGAAGCTCCACATGTCGGCTGCTTCTTCTATCTGTTTGCTCGTTGGCTTTCCTGCTCCGTGTCCAGCGTTTGTTTCAATCCTTATGAGAACTGGATTGTCACCCGCATGATACTCCTGCAGTCTGGATGCAAACTTGAATGAATGTGCGGGTACCACACGGTCATCATGATCGGCTGTGGTGACGAGTGTTGCAGGATACTTCACTCCTTCTCTCAGGTTGTGGTAAGGTGAATATTTGTAGAGATACGGGAACTGGCTTGCAGAGTCCGCATTGCCATACTCAACTGTCCATCCCCAGCCAACAGTGAATTTGTGAAAGCGAAGCATGTCCATCACTCCTACGGCAGGCAATGCAACCTTGAAGAGTTCGGGTCTTTGCGTCATCGCTGCGCCCACCAGGAGACCGCCATTGCTTCCTCCACGAATCGCAATTTTGTCGGGGTTTGTATACTTCTTCGCGATCAGGTATTCCGCCGCGCCAATGAAGTCATCGAATACATTTTGTTTCTTCTCAAGCATTCCTGCCTCGTGCCATTCCTCTCCATATTCGCTTCCGCCACGAAGATTCACAACTACATAGATGCCACCCTGTTCAACGAAGAAGGCATTACTCATGCTGAATCCCGGAGTCATGGGGATGTTGAAGCCGCCGTATCCGTACATCAAAACAGGAGCTGTACCATCAAACTTCACACCTTTCTTATAGGTGATGAACATCGGAACTTTAGTACCATCCTTGCTGGTGAAGAACACCTGCTCTGTTCCGATTCCCTTCAGGTCGAGATTCGTTTCGGTCTGCCTGAACAGCATCGACTTGCCTGAAGCGATATCGTACCTATAGATTGCCGGAGGTGTGCTGAAGGAGGAATATGAATAGAAGAATTCCTTGTCTTCCTTCTCTCCTCCGAAGCCTCCTGCTGTGCCGATGCCAGGCAGTTTAATCTCGCGTACAAGATTTCCATCGTATGTGTATTGATATACTTTTGTAGATGCATCCTTCAGATATCTCGCAAAAAGATATCCTCCCGCGCTTCCTACGCTTTGCAACACTTCACGCTTCTCAGGTATCACAGTCTTCCACTTGGAAGGATTGGGATTCTTCGGATCGACCAACACTAACTTATAATTGGGAGCATTGTCATTTGTCTTCACCAGAAGCTTGTCACCAGCGTTATCAACTACATTTGGCTGAGTCTCGAACCCTTTTATCAGAACCTTGAAATCCTTCTGTGCAGCATCCTTCATATCCCAATAGCGAATTTCTCCACCGCTTGTACCCTGGGAAATATAAAGGATGAGGAAGCGTTGATCTTCGGTGAGTCCGGCACTGTGATAGCGAAGTGGATTCTCCGGATCGCCGTACACCAGCTTATCCTCGCTCTGAGGCGTGCCTATCTTATGATAGAATACTTTGTGAAATTCATTCTTCTTGCTCAGCTTGGATTCCTCATCAGGTTTATCGTAACCGCTGTAATAAAATCCTTCATCGCCCTTCCAGCTTGCACCACCGAACTTGGTCCACTCTACTTTTTCCTTATGCACCTTCCTGGTTTCGGTATCCATCACATAAATCTCCTGCCAGTCGCTACCGGCAACAGCAATCGAATACGCGAGATACTTTCCCGAATGGCTGAAGTTGATCGAGCCCAATGCCGCGATTCCCTCCTTACTCATCGTGTTCGGGTTCAGGAATTCCTCGGGTGTTCCGGCGAGGCCCTTCTGCCTGTACATGATCGATTGATTCTGCAATCCATCGTTCTTGAAGAAATAATAATAATCACCCTTGCGGAATGGAGATGAATAGCGGGGATAGTTCCAGAGCTCCTCGAGGCGCTTCTTTACTTTGTCTCTTATGGGGATCTTAGCGAGATAATCAAAGGTCACCTTGTTCTGTCGTTCAACCCAGTCCTTCGTTTCAGGACTATTATCATCCTCGAGCCAGCGGTAAGGATCCTCCACCTTGGTACCATGGTAATCATCCACATGATCGATCTTATTTGTAGTGGGATACTTTAGCTGCGCGCAGGCAAATACCGGCGTCAACAGGAGCAGAAATAGTGATTTTTTCATCATACAGTGTTTAGTCTGTTAAAGATAATTAAAGCGACCAACATGGGAATTTTCCTTGTGTCCTAACGCCCATTAGCGTGATGAGCGGAATATTGTGTGCTAAAAACATCAATCAAAACAAAACACTATTTTTGTTACTTACCGCGAAAGATTGCTGCAAAACATTGAAGATTTTTAAATGATTTCCGTTTAATGGCAAAGAAAGTTACCCGCATCGGAGTTCTTACATCAGGAGGAGATTCACCAGGAATGAATGCCGCGATCAGGGCTGTTGTGCGTACCGGCATCTATCATGGATTAGAAGTTTACGGCATCATGCGCGGATACCAGGGCATGATCGAGGACGACATCGTTAAAATGGAAGGACGCTCGGTAGCAAACATCATCCAGCGCGGAGGAACAATCCTGAAGACGGCGAGGTGCAAAGAGTTCTACGAAGAAGCAGGAAGAAAGAAGGCTTACAATAATCTGAAGAAGCGCGGCATCAATGGGCTCGTGGTGATTGGCGGCGACGGTTCGTTCCGTGGCGCAGTGAAGTTCAGCGAAGACTTCGACATCCCCGTAATCGGAATTGCCGGCACGATTGATAAAGACATCCACGGCAGCGACTTCACCATCGGCTTCGACACTGCGGTGAACACTGCCATCTCGGCCATCGACAAGATTCGCGATACCATGGATGCGCACGACAGGATCTTCATCATCGAAGTAATGGGTCGCGATGCGGGCTACATTGCATTGCACAGCGGAATTGCAACCGGCGCGGAAAACATTTTGATTCCTGAAAAAAAGACAAACATCAACGATATAATCAGCTCGCTGCAGGAGAAGGAACGACGCAAGAAACTAGTCAACCTGATCGTTGTGGCAGAAGGCGATGAACTCGGAGGAGCCGTAGAGGTTCAGAAAGTGTTGCAACAGAATCTTCCCAACGCGGAGATTCGCGTGGCCATACTCGGACACATCCAGCGCGGTGGCTCTCCCACTTGTATCGACAGATTAATCGCCAGCCGCATGGGTTACCACGCAGTGGAATGCCTGATTGAAGGCCGGCACAATGTTTTCGTTGGAATCCTCAACAACAGGATGCATTACATCCCACTCGAAAAAGCAGTGAAGAACAAAGGTAGCATTGGCGAAGAGTGGATGAAGATCGTGAAGATACTCGCATCCTGATCCCACCCGATTGCTTCCACCCTTTATTGAGAACTCAAAAAAACTGAATATGCCAAAGAACGTTGAGAAGTATTATCATAAACAAATGGATAAGAATGCGGGGCTGTTACACACCGGCCACCGCACTAAGATCGTTGCCACTGTAGGTCCAGCCTGCGATACGTATGATAAATTGCTTGAGCTTGTAAAGGCAGGAGTGAATGTATTCAGGCTTAATTTCTCTCATGGTACGCATGAGAACAAGGCCAAGATTATCGAGTACG
>CBINHQ010000200.1:0-4852 GCA_966250475.1 uncultured Chitinophagaceae bacterium | reverse complement strand
TAGTACCGAGACCGAGGTTGGCAGGAATGAAGTCTTTAGTGTCTGCGTTATCAGTATAAGACACTTTAGAACCGAGGTTGGTCATTGTTGCACCGAATGCCCAGCCATTGCCGCCAGCATTCTTTGCATCATAATAGAAACCGATGTCACCTGCTACTGAGCTACCTACTTTATAGGTAGTGCTACCAGTAGTAACGCCACCACCAGTGAGGTTAGAGTTGATATAGCGAAGAGCAACACCGAGACCTACGCGATTAGAAAGTTTACGGGAATAACCGAGGTCAATGCTGAACTCTCTTGGTTTTGCAGAGCCCCAGTCGTTACCGATACCATCGGTGAACTGGATGTTACAAAGGCTGAAATAGCGAAGCGACATATTGAGAGCCTGGTTATCATCGAGCTTGTAATATCCTGCGAGAGAAGCGAGGTAAACATCGTTTACCAGATCCTTCAGCCATGGAGTATAAGTTGCAGCGATACCGCCTTTAGATTGATTAAACGCAACCTTTCCGATGTTCCAGAAACCAGAGCTGGCATCAGGTGAAGTGGCAACGCCAATATCGCCCATACCACCAGAGCGGGCATCAGGAGAAATACGAAGAAAGGGAACAGCCGTAGTGACTACATTAATCTGGTTAACCTGCGCATTTAAGCCAGCGAAAGACCCGAGAGCAAGCATTAGTCCGGCAGTTAGTTTTAGAGCAGTTGGTCTCATTAGAAAGTATTTAAGTAATTGGTGTAAATATATGCGATTTGGTAAAATGGACGCTAAAATATTGAATTTTACCGGAAACTAAAAAATCACCAGTCTCTCAATCCTTTCCTTCTTTAGCTTGCCAGGGGCTGAAACAGTCAGGCGATACAGGTACACGCCGCGGGCGATTTTGTCGCCATATTCATCTCTTCCATTCCATTCCAGATCACTTGAACGATTGCCATCGGTTATTATTGTCTTTTTTAACGTTTTTATTAGTTTTCCTGTAAGCGTAAAAATCTGAACCCGAACTTGTAGTTCCTGGCCGGGTTTATTATGCTCAAACCAAAAGCTGGTGTGGGTTGTGAAGGGATTGGGGTAGTTCAATACATGGCTGATCTCCAATTCCTCATCTTTCGCTACAGTGAAGTCCAACCGCACTTCACTCGAGTTATTCATCACATCCCATGCTTTGATTGTCAGCGAGTGAGGACCGGGTTCCAGTCCCGGAAGCTGAAAGCGAACCTCTCCTTTCTGGTAACTGTCGAGTTCTCCCCGGTAATAATCATTCAACACAAAAAATTGACGATTGTCATTGTCGAGTGTGGCGATGATGTCGTGCCCGATCCCGGTGCCGACCGTGTTGATTCCGGAAGAGTCAGCGAGCTTCACGATGAGGATTGGGTTCTCATTGGTGATGCCTCCGTTCACGAAGTTCATATCATTTAAATATGGTTCGATTTCGGGGCCTTCGTTATCGGAATCGATACCGGACCCGGCGCCTCCCACAATCATGTTGGTGAAGGCTCCGTTGCCGTCCTCCGATCCGTTCGATGCGTACAGGCTCAACTTGCCGTTTCCGGGTTGATAATTTATGTCCTTCGGGACTTTGAAAGAGAAGGAAAATCTTCCATTCGTTACGGTCGACTTTCCTTTGAACAGCACATTTGCCTGAGTAATGAAACTGGTGGGTGTACTGCCAGGGTCGTTGCCCAGCGTATTTACAGACTGGGGCTTGTCGAAGACGGTGGGGTAGACATTTCCATTGAAACCGGTAAGGACGTTGCCCTGCAAGTCGGTCACTTCTCCCTCGATGATCACTTTTTCTCCGGCACTGAGCGTGTCAGCCTGAGCAACCGGAATGCCGTTGACCGTTGTTGGACGCACACTCAATATAGGATACGCCACCGTCATGGCGGGGTCGCCGAGCAGGGTGAACTTTCGGTTGTTGGTGATGTCGCCCGAGTTCTGGTAAGTAAAATTCTTCGCCTGCATTGCTGCCTCGCCGAGCGAAAGGTATCGTCCATCCGGAAGGGGCTGAAGTGCGATGCGCAGGTAGTTATCGTTCATGATCCGGTTGCTGAATGCAAAGACTACGCGGGTAGTTGTCATGAGTGCGATCGCGCCGGTTTGGGGTCTTAATAAAATATTCTCTCCGATCGAATTGATTTGCGGATTATCATACGGCGCGAAGTCGCAGGTTGCCGTCATGAAAAGCGGAAGGCGGTTTTCGTTGTTCCAATTGTTTACCACTTCCTGATCCAGGATTGTTTCTTCTGCAAGTCGCCTCGGACCTCCGTGTCCCGTGTAGTTCCAGATGAGTGTGCCGTTGAAGATTACATTGTTCACCATTTGGTTCACCTGCGGATAGCGACTACCGCCTGAACCTGATTCCTGTTGAAACGCATCGAGGTAGATTTTCTGTTGATTGAAAACAGGTGCAGTGTTAGATGCAGTGTTGGTGATGATCTCCGCATCTTCGAGGTGAAGGTTCTGGTCTTCATCATCGGCGAGGAAGGTGAGATTGTTTCTCCATGGTCCGTGGCTCTGCGCATCATGATAGGAGTAGACTTTGTCCACGAAGTTTTTTGCTTCATCAACGTTCTTTGCAGGGACTCTTCCGATGCCAATGTCGAGAAGGTTGATGATTGATCCGGAATTTATGTCCTCATCATCATCGAGGAAACCAAAGAAATCATCGGATGCGTAAGTAGAAAGCGGATCCAGTGAAATGTTATTCTCCCAGGCGGGAACCAGATTGGTGTTGTTGGCAATCCTGTCACGATAGTCGTAAGAACCTGCGCCGAAGAGCAGCAGATATTTCAAACGATTCGCAGGATCGCTTCCATATTTATCATGATACATCTTGGCGAAGTCGCGAATAGCGACGGGATCGGGTGAGCCTCCGGCAAATTCGTTGTACACCTGGTCGATTGAAACAACTCGAACACGCATTCCGCTACGCTGTTGATGAAACTGTGCAAGTCGAAGCGCCTGATCAATGAATGGCGCATGAGAAATGATGAGATAATCAATTGCTGATGCGGCATGAAGGTTTTGGTTTGCTACCGGTCCAATTCTTTCCGGTGAAGGAAGATTGGCAGGATCGAAAGCCGCGTACTCCCGAAGCCTTTCCGTTGTCTGCACAAAAATGTATTGTCCTCCGGCGAAAGAGCCTTGCATGTTCCTGGGTTCCGCAGAGTTGGTAACGTCCCAAACTCTCGTTGAAGTTGTTGCGCCCGAGATCTGGAACTCCGCATTGCCTTGCGCTACGCTGTTCCAGTCTCTGAAGAGAAGCGATCCGGTACCAGGCATGTTGAGAGATCTTCTTGCAAAGATTTCAAACCAATTAAGCCAGCCCTGTGCATTGAAGCTTCCCGGAGTGTAGGTGAATGAGACGGCGAGTTCTGGTTGTGTGGCTGCAACCTGCATCACAGCCGTAGCTTCTCTTGCGAAGTGATCGTATTGTCCGGTTCCGATTGGCGGTATGTCCAGCTGTCCCGCTTGCGTACCATTCACTCGCACCATCAAATTGCTTCCGCCGCCCGCGGATCTTGCGATGCAGTTCGTGTTTAAGGTGATGAATGATCCAGGAACGATCGATGGAATGTTTACCGAAAATGTTCTTGTAAGGCTCCTGCCCGGAAGCGAAGACATTTCCTCTCCGTACCATTCTTTGCCGCTCGAAAGAAAATTTACGGTGTCGAGTTCATGAAAGAATCTTTCCGAAGATGTATTCACAGTTACAGCCGGAGAGGAAATCACTGGCGCATCCTGCACACGCTTTCCCGTTCCACCGATGGTAATAAAATAATATGCATGATCAGCGTAAAGATTCTTGCGGTGGGTAAAGCGAAGGTTTGCAGAGTCTTTGATCCATTGGTGCGGCCCGGGAGCATAGAAAACGATCCGGTCATTATTATTGAAGATGCCATCGCCTCCGTCCAGCACGAGAATGGCCACCTCTTCCAGATCATCTTTCCACTGTCCATTGTTCGCTTCCGAAAGCATGTGGCCGCCGTTTCCATACAACCTGATGGATGCAGAAGAAAGATTCGAAGTATTGATACCGAGAGTTGAAAGAAACATCACGTCCATGCTGTACATGCCTTCAGCCGGCACGGCAACCTTGTACCAATTGCCGTTCGCAAGTACGGACTGTGGCGCATACACGCGCTGCGCGTGCAAATCCAACATGCAAACGATGGTTATGCTGAAGAGCACCAGTTTTCTCAAAATAGTCTTGGTCAGAAGCAAGGCAGTTTAATTCACTAATGATACGAACCGAATGGCAAATCTAGGTTACCGATCTTGTTCAATTGGCCACGGATTACACGGATGCCACGGATTAGGTTCAATTTTTGGCCACGGATTAGGTTGAATTTTTTGGCCACGGATTACACGGATGCCACGGATTAAGTTCAATTTTTTTGGCCACGGATTACACGGATGCCACGGATTATGTTTTTTTAAATATGTGTTCTATTCATACTAAAAAATCCGTGTTCATCCGAAATCCGTCTAAATCCGTGTCCAAAAAAATCCATCCGGAAAACCCATGTCCAAAAAATCCGTGTCCATCCGTCAAATCCGTTTAAATCCGTGTCCAAAAAAAATCCGTGTGCATCCGTCAAATCCGCCTAAATCCGTGTCTCAAAAAACCCGTGGCCAAAAAATCCGTCCAAATCCATATTCCAAAAATCCGTGTTCATCCGTCAAATCCGTCTAAATCCGTGTCCAAAAAAAATCCATCCGAAAAATCCGTGTCCATCCGTCAAATCCGTTTAAATCCGTGTCCCGAAAAATCCGTGGCTCAGCTATAAAGTCGGAAATTTCCACGGAATTCTACCCCACCAAAAAAAGTATTTGTGCTAAAAG
>CBINHQ010000199.1:0-4860 GCA_966250475.1 uncultured Chitinophagaceae bacterium | reverse complement strand
GGGGTAGTTGAGGTTTGGAGTTTGGAGTTTGAGGTTTGGTTAAAGAGTTTAATCAAACCCCAAACCCCAAACCCCCAACCTTTAAACTTTTAAACCTTTAAACCCCTAAACCCTACTGGTACTCCCCAAACACCTCCCTCAACGTATCCGCAATCTCACCCAGCGTACAATTATTTTCCACAGCTTGTATCACCACAGGCATCAGGTTTCTTCCATCGGAAGCGCAATCGTTTAATTCCTGAAGTATCTGATCGCATTTTGCCTGGTCTCTGTTGCGGCGAATCTCGTTAAGCTTGTCAGTCTGCACCTGACGTATCGAATCATCCACGCGTAAGCCCTGTATTGGCACTTCATTGCTCACCTGGAATTTGTTTACACCTACGATGATCTTCTCGCCGCTCTCCACTTTGCGCTGGTGTTCGTATGCGCTCCTTGCAATTTCATCTTGTATGAATCCTTCTTCGATTGCCTTTACACTTCCTCCCATTGCATCAATCTTTTCGATGAGCCTCCATGCATTTTCTTCGAGTTCCTTTGTGAGCGACTCCACGAAATATGATCCGGCAAGGGGATCGGCAGTATCAGAAACTCCGCTTTCGTTGGCGACGATCTGTTGTGTGCGCAATGCAATGCGCGCTGCTTCTTCGGTTGGAAGACTCAACGCTTCATCGTAACCGTTTGTGTGGAGCGATTGAGTTCCTCCAAGCACTGCAGATAAAGTCTGTATCGTTACGCGTGAAATATTGTTAAGCGGTTGTTGAGCTGTCAATGTGCTTCCTCCGGTCTGCGTATGAAAGCGAAGCATCATTGCCTTGGGATCTGTCGCACCAAGGTCCTTCATGATCTTAGCCCACATCTTTCTCGCGGCCCTGAACTTTGCTACTTCTTCAAACAGATTGTTGTGTGCGTTGAAGAAGAAGGAGAGTCTTTTTCCAAACTGATTTATATCGAGACCTTTTCCAAGTGCAGCCTTCACATAAGCCTTGCCGTTAGATAGCGTAAATGCAACTTCCTGCACGGCCGTACTACCTGCTTCGCGAATATGATATCCGGAGATGGAAATTGTGTTCCATTTGGGTAATTCCTTTCCGCACCATTCAAATATGTCTGTGATGATGCGCATCGATGCAGCAGGAGGGTAGATATATGTGCCCCTCGCTGCATATTCCTTCAATATGTCATTCTGAATCGTGCCGCTGATCTTCGTCAAGTCCGCGCCTTGCTTCTTTGCCAGCGCAACGTAAAGTGCAAGTAGAATGAAACCCGTCGCGTTTATCGTCATCGAGGTCGATACCTCTTCCAATTTGATTCCTTTGAATAAAGTCTCCATGTCGTGAAGGCTGTCGATCGCCACACCTACCTTCCCAACCTCGCCTTCAGCGAGAGGGTGATCGCTGTCGTATCCTATCTGCGTGGGAAGATCGAATGCTACACTCAGTCCCATTACACCCTGCGAAAGAAGATAGTGATATCTCCTGTTGCTTTCCTCGGCAGTGGAGAATCCTGCGTACTGACGCATCGTCCAAAGTTTTCCGCGGTACATGTCGGGTTGAATGCCACGCGTAAAGGGATATGTCCCCGGAGGAGGAGGCAATTCTTCCGGCAGGTCAGACTGTTCGTAAACCTTCTTAATCTCAATCCCGGAATCAGTAATTTTCTTATTCAAAACCTGGTTCTTTTAATAATGAATCCCCATTAGCTAATTAACTAATTAGCTAATTATCTAATTAGCTAATTATCTCATAAGCTTCTTCGCTTCAAAATTCAACGCTTCCAATACAATGGTATGCAGAGTTCCCTTCTTCTGCGACATCACAAAATCCAGTAATTGCTTGTTGAGGTCCTTGCCAGATGCTTCCGCAGGCAAGGCTGAGGCAACCTGATTTATGATGAGCATGTTTTGATCTCTGAGGTTCCTGATCGCTTCCCAGGCTACCGGACTCACATAGATCTGCTGCGTTGCATTGTATTCATATTCCTGCTTGATGGATTCAAGCAGCAGCAGTTGCATTTCCCTCGCGTTCATTCCAGCCACATTCGCACGGCTGATGAGGTTCGGAAGTGCGATTCTTTCTGCAAGCATCACCAGGCGCTCGTAGGCCTGCAATTGCAGAGGCCGGGTGTTGAAGGAATTCTCTTCCACTTTCGGCTTTTTTCTGTCCTGGTTCCAGAAATAGAAGGTGCCAAGCGCGATCAACAGGGCCACAACTGAAATAATTAATGCCATCAGGTTCTGATCCATTTTGACGAAATTTTGTCAAAAATAAGAAGACAGTCAGCTAAATATGCAATTAACTATTTAACAGCCTCTGCGATCATGGCATTTTCGTAAATTTGCAGCATGGAAATAACTACAAATACGCCGGTAACGCTCACTCCGGGCGCTGTTGCCCAGATCAGGAAATTGATGGCAGAGCCTGGCTTCGATTCCACGCAGGCATTGAGAATCGGAGTGAAGGGTGGAGGTTGTTCCGGCATGACCTATATTCTTGGATTCGATCACAAGCAGGAGAATGATGTGTCGTTCGAACTGGATGGCATCAACTGTCTCATGAATAAATCTCACGAAATCTACCTCATCGGAATGCTAATCGACTGGCAGGATGGATTGAATAATCGCGGATTTACTTTCAAGAATCCTAATGCCAGCACCACTTGCGGCTGCGGCACTTCCTTCGCGGTGTGATTGGAAAGATTGATTCAGACTCCCAGTATTCCATAGATTTCATTCAGCAACTCTTTGTTGTTTGCGAGTAGGAGTAATTTGTCGCCTTCTTCGAGCACGGTAGAACCATTTGGCTGAATGTATTTTCCCTCTCTCACAAGCAACACGATTAGAGCTGGCTTTGGAAGTTTCAACTTTACAATTGGTTTACCAATCGCGGGACTATTCCCCGGAAGAATGATTTCAACAAATTCAGATTGAATCGTATCGTAAAGTTCCATGTCGAGTGGCGTTATCTTCTTTGCCTTCTTCGGCACATTCACCTTTAATAACCTTGCCATGAACGGAATTGTAGAGCCCTGCAGCAATACCGATGAGGCGGAAATGAAGAACACCATGTGAAAGATCAAATCCGCCTTTGCAATGCCGGCGATGAGAGGGTAGGTGGCAAATACAATCGGCACGGCGCCGCGGAGGCCTACCCAGGAAATGAACAATTTTTCGCGAAGATTCATCCTGAAAAACGATAGTGCTACAAACACACTGATCGGTCTCGCCACCAACATCAGCGCCATAGCCACCAAAATACCAGTGCCCGCAATCGGTGGAATGCGCGACGGAAACACAAGCAAGCCTAGCGTAAGAAACATCACGATCTGCATCAGCCATGCCTGTCCATCGTAGAATTTTATCGAACTCTTCTTGTGAATGAAATTACTGTTGCCAAGCACGATGCCGGCGATGTACACCGCCAGGAACCCGTTCCCTCCAACAAGGTCTGTGAACGCGAACGTGAAGAAGATCATCGCCATTATCAGCACGGGATAGAGTCCTTCTGTATCGAGGTCCGCTTTGTTGATGGCGTATGTCATAGTTCGACCCAGGACATAACCAAGCACCCCGCCGATTATCATCTGCTGCGCGAAATCGAGTATCACCATCGGAATGCTTGCATCGCCATTTTGAATCAGGAAGATGCATGCGAGGGTAAGCACGTAAGCCATGGGGTCGTTGCTTCCGCTCTCGAGCTCGAGCATCGGCCTCAGCCTGCCCTTTAATGCAATGCTTCTAGTGCGCAGAATGGAGAACACCGCAGCCGCATCCGTAGACGAAACGATCGAACCGAGAAGAAAACCTTCGAGCAATGAGAAATCCGTGATGAGATGAACTATATATCCAAGAATCCCCGCCGTTAGAAAGACGCCAATCGTTGAAAGCGCAATCCCCTGCTTCATGATGGGCTTCACACTCTCGAGCTTCGTGTCCATTCCTCCGGAGAAGAGAATGAAATTAAGGGCAACTACACCAAGCAATTGTGCTGCCCTGGGATCATCGAAATATATCTTGCCAATTCCTTCCGACCCCGCCACCATTCCAATTGCAAGGAAGAAGATCAGAGTAGGAATGCCGATCTTATAGGAAGTTTTGTTCGCGATTATGCTCGTGATAAGCAAAATCGAAGCTATCAGGATGATATTTTCCGGACTGATATTCAAATTCTGTTTGTAGTTGTGGGTTGGGGAAGGGGGGACGGCTGGTAAAGGAAGATAACAAATTTGTAGATTTCCTGTTCACACATCCTGCCAATAAAAAAGGAGCCCCGAAGAGCTCCTTGCTGTAAATATTATTTCAGTAACGCTAGGCTACCGGTTTCTTTTCTTCCTTGTTAGCAGTTTTCGAAGCCTTCGCTCCAAGTCTTCTTCCATGGCCTAGGTCGATCAGAATAGGCGCCGCCACGAAGACCGAAGAATAAATACCAGTCACCACACCGATGAGCATCGCGAACGCGAAGCCCTTTGTTACCTCACCACCCACAATGAAGAGGATTAAGAGAGTAAGGAATACGGTGAGAGAAGTCATGACAGTACGGCTTAGCGTGTCATTGATCGCGAGGTTAATCACCTTTCGCTGATCGGCATTAGGCATGTTACCGTTGTATTCCCTGATCCTGTCGAATACGATAACGGTATCATTCATTGAAAAACCTATCACCGTCAATACCGCCGCAATGAAGTGCTGGTCGATCTCAAGCGGGAAGGGCACAATGCTTTTGGCGAATGAGAATATAATTAGGATCACCGTCACGTCGTGCAGGAGCGCGACGATCGTTCCCAATGAGTATCTCCAATCACGGAACCGAATGAAGATGTAGAGGAAGATCACAAACAACGCAAATATCGTTGCCTTGAGTGCTC
>CBINHQ010000198.1:0-4861 GCA_966250475.1 uncultured Chitinophagaceae bacterium | reverse complement strand
ATGGAAACGCGTTTTATGTAATGAATGTGATCGGCGCGACGATGGCTGGTTATTCGGCCTACTACATGGGTTACTTCCCGTTTGTGATTCTCCTTACTGCGTGGGCGTTTGTATCAATCTATGGGTTGATGCGTGCGATGAAGATCAGGATGACTTAAAAGAGTTGATCCTGAACTATCATTATCCCTCTGCGAACTTCGCGCAACCTTTGTATCCTTTGCGTTTAAATTGAATTTTTACACTGGGCACTTCTCGTGATAATTTACCAACTGAATGGGAGATTTTTCGAATTCGAATCCTTCATATGTCTTTGAAATCTCATTGAGCACTTCGTTGATTTCTTCTTCCGTCTTTAAAGTGACAAGACGGTTTCTAAATTCTTTGATATTCGGGAGTCCCTTGAGGTAATTGGAGTAATGCCTGCGCATTTCGTTGATGCCTACCACGGGATTCTTCCATTCTACCGATTTGCGAAGGTGTTTTCTGCAGACTGCGATCCTGTCTTCGATAGTAGGCGCCGGAAGGTGTGTGCCATGCTTCATGAAATGTTTGATCTCGTTGAAAATCCAAGGGTACCCGATCGCTGCTCTGCCGATCATGATTCCGTCGATGCCATACCTGTTGCGGTACTCGACTGCTTTCTCGGGTGAATCGATATCGCCATTACCGAAGATGGGAATTTTGATGCGGGGATTATTCTTCACCTTGCCGATGAGTGTCCAGTCGGCCTCGCCTTTATACATCTGCGTGCGAGTGCGTCCGTGAATGGCGAGGGCTTTGATACCCACGTCTTGAAGGCGCTCTGCTACTTCTTCGATGTTCTTAGTGTTGTCGTCCCAACCGAGTCTTGTCTTTACAGTGACTGGCAGCCTGGTTGACTTTACTACAGCATCGGTGAGTCGCACCATTAGGTCGATGTCTTTGAGTACGCCGGCGCCGGCACCTTTGAGTGCGACTTTCTTTACGGGGCAACCGAAGTTGATGTCGAGGAGGTCGGGATTGGTTACATCCACAATCTTTGCTGCGAGTGAGAGGCTTTCTTCATCTCCACCGAAGATTTGAATGCCGATGGGTCGCTCGTAATCGAAGATGTCGAGTTTCTTGCGGCTCTTGATTGCGTCACGTATCAATCCTTCCGAAGAGATGAATTCGGTGTACATCAGGTCTGCGCCGTTGTCTTTGCAAACGGCACGGAAAGGTGGATCGCTCACGTCTTCCATCGGAGCGAGCAACAGTGGGAATTCCGGTAATGTTATGTCACCAATCCTGATCATACTGATTTTCGAGGGTGTTTGCGAATCAAATTAATTCGTGCGGACTGCCCCCGGTCTGCTATTTTTGAGCCTGCAAATTTACGTTTTTAATTGCTGAAACTATGTATGATTCGGATTCTAAGGGGATTTCCTATACGGCAGGATTTTTCATGACAATTACATTTACGATTGCCTCTGTGATATTGGCGGCAGCTTTGAGTGCGCAGCTTTGGCAGGCGATCACTGGTACGCCTTATTCGAGTGAAGCGTTGAAGGATCCAGCTTATGGTTCAGCAGCAAAATTGACTCAGATCATCACGGCGGTGGTAGGATTTCTGCTTCCGGCCATCTTTACTGCAACCATGCTTTCGAGGCGGCCATTTAAATTACTTGGAATGACGAGGGGAGTCACTCCGGGGCTAACGGGTATTGTGGTCTTTATTATGGCATCTGCAATGTTGGTTTCGGGAGCTCTTTCATGGTTCACCGAATTGATACCAATTCCGGCAGACTGGAAGGTGACTTTCGATAAGCTTGAAGAAGCCTATCAGAAGCAGGTAGAGGTGATAGTGACACTTAACACTCCTATTGATTTTATAATCGCATTATTCATCATGGCATTTCTTCCGGCGCTGTGTGAGGAAGCATTGTTCCGGGGAGGCCTTCAGAATTTTCTTACGAGGTCAACCGGCAGGCCTTGGCTTTCGATAGTGGTGGTGAGCCTCATCTTTAGTGCGTTTCATTTTTCGTGGTATGGGTTTCTATCGAGGTTTTTCCTGGGAGTTGTGTTAGGATATATTTTTCATTATTCGGGACGTTTGTGGCTTTCAATCATCGCGCATTTCTTCAATAATGCACTCGCCGTAACTTTATTATATATTGCGAAGCAGCAGGGTAAACCAATGGAGCAGGCGATGAATGAGGGAGCGGATACGTATTGGGGAATATTCGCTCTTCCGGTGGTTGTAGTGTTTTTCATGATTTTCCGCAATCTCATTCTCAAGAAAGAGGCTGGTGCAAGATAAACGTGAACAATAATGGCATTCAACTGGCAGACATTCAGAACACGTGCTATCACGGCGGTAGTTTTTGCCGCGATAATGTTGGTGGGACTGTTTTGGAATGAATGGAGTTTTTTCCTTCTCTTCTCAGTTATTCATTTCGGTTGTTGGCGAGAATTCATCAAGCTGGTTGAGAAAATTTACAACACGCGATTTCACATCAACCTTCACCTGGGGTTGATGCTAGTGGGATACGGCGTTATGTTGTTGTTTTGCCCGGACAGTTTGAACATAAGCGGCTATTCACTGAGAGAAAATATATCACTTCCTGTTTCGCTGGCTGGATTCATACTTACCATAGCTGGAATTTTTCAGACGCAAAGAATACATGCAAGGGCATTTGGAGCTGCGGCGTTGGGCATTGCATACATTTCGCTGAGTTGGGGATTGATGTTGGATTTATATGGACCTATCGATATCCATGTGCATGACACGGTGTATGTGGCTCCTGCCAACCTGATTCCGGTGATGATAATTTTCACAATCTGGATAAATGATACGATGGCATACATCGTGGGTTCACTGATTGGGAAAACACCTTTCTCGAAAATATCACCGAAGAAAACCTGGGAGGGTACGCTTGGTGGAATCATACTTGCGCTTATTGTGATGGTAACGTTGTTTCCGCTTCTAATGATAGGGTTTACCTCTGGTCGCCTGGCAATATTCCTGGTACCAATTGCTGCGACGGCTGCAATTGCGGGCACATTTGGTGATTTGTTGGAGTCGAAATTGAAGCGAATGGCTGGAGTGAAGGATAGTGGAAGTTTGATGCCGGGGCATGGAGGTTTTCTTGACAGGTTTGATTCGTTGTTGCTGGCGACGCCGTTAGTGTGGCTGGTGGTGAGGTGGTTGATGGGGGTGGGGGGGTGAAAATTTTTGAGGGGTGGAGTGGTGGTGATTATTGTGGGATTTTTCGTGACATGATGTTGGCCCCATAGGGGCCCCTCCCTGCCACGATCCTCCCCCGCCTCCAACCTACCAATAGCTTTTCAAATTGCATAACCAATCCATTGCGGCAGTTTAAGTTCTCTCACACTCCCGCACCTACCCCACCAACCAAGGTTGTCAGCCATAAATCTCCACTCGAATACAGATCCTCTTCAATCGAAGCATTCACAAATCTCATTTATCAATCCCTCAAAACAAGGAGAAAATCCACGAGACTTCCAGATATTTTCCCCGCGACAAAACTGTCAAAAAACGTTCACACACCGTTTTTTCACCTCATATTCAATTACCTCTCTCATATCTGCATCTACACGATGATTCTTTCTATCTTTGAGAGCTAATTGTATTGAATGCATATTCACAAGGAAGGCGCTGCCACAATCGCACTGACCGTAATCGTCCTGGTCGTAGTCAATCTCTTATCATTCTATTTTCTGAGCTTCGACCTGCCCGTGGTGAGTTGGATAATCTTCCTCCTCACAATCGGACTAATGCTGTTCATCATTTCCTTCTTCCGCATACCTCATCGCACGCACACCATAGATGACAACGCAGTAGTTGCGCCGGCAGACGGCACCGTCGTAGCGATAGAAGAAGTACAAGCCGATGAATACTTCAACGATAGAAGGATACAGGTTTCCATATTCATGAGCCCATTGAATGTGCACGTGAATCGTAATCCCATCACCGGGGAAGTTGCATACAGCAAATATCATAAAGGAAAATACCTCGTGGCATGGCATCCCAAGTCATCAACCGAGAACGAGCGACACACAGTGGTTTATCGCAAGAATGGTAAAGAAATTCTGGTGAAGCAAATTGCAGGCGCGCTGGCCCGACGCATTGTGAACTATCTGAAAGAAGGACAACAAGTGAGGCAAGGCGATGAAATGGGCTTTATTAAGTTCGGATCACGCGTCGATTTGTTATTACCCCTAGACGCAAAAGTCCTGGCAAAGATCGGAGATAAGCCGAAAGGGGGAGTTACTGTGGTAGCTGAATTCTCCAATTAACTAATTCACTAATTAGCTAATTAAAAAATTGATTTCAGTTCATGGAGCGAATTCACCACGTACGTTGCCTCGACCGGCTCCTTGAAATCAATATGATTCACAAACACCTGGTCCATCCCCGCCCCGCGCGCACCGTCAATATCCACTTCAATACTGTCACCAATCATTATGCTCTCCTCCAATGATGCACCCGAACGATTCAACGCAAATTCAAAAATTTCCTTTTGCGGCTTCAGGCAGTTCGAACATTCTGATGTGATTATTTCCTGAAAGTATGGCTGCAAACCAGAATACTTCAGCTTGCTACGCTGCGTACTTTCAAACCCATTTGTAATAAGATGAAGTTTATAACCGGTATCAAGTAGGTATTGAAGTATCTCTATAGTGTGAGGGAATAAAAGATTTCTCGTGGGCAACAGGTCCAGGAATTTAGTGCCCAAATCCTTCGCAAGCTTTTCATCAGCGATCTTGAAGTCGAGAAGTGTAAGCGTCATCCTCTTCGTGCGCAGTTCCTCTTGCTTGATATACCCCTTCCTGTATCGCTCCCAAAGCTTATCATTATGTGCCAGATAATTCTTGTAAA
>CBINHQ010000197.1:0-4872 GCA_966250475.1 uncultured Chitinophagaceae bacterium | reverse complement strand
GTGCAAGGTCGCCCACGATGTCGAGGAGCTTATGCCTTGCAGGTTCGTTGGGAATGCGGAGTTCGAGGTTGTTGAGGTAGCCCTCGCTCTTGACTTCAATCTTATCTTTCTTAAAAATCTTCTGGAGTCTCTTCATTTCCTCGCCATCAACCTTCTTATCCACGATCACAATCGCATTGTTGATGTCGCCGCCTTTGATGAGGTTGTTGTCGAGCAGCATTTCCAGCTCGTGCAGGAAACAGAATGTGCGGCAGGGAGCGATCTCTGTCTTGAATTCGTTGATGTGCCTTATTCCCGCATGCTGAGTGCCAAGCACAGGGCTGTTGAAATCTATGAGAGTAGTAATGGAATATTCCGAAGCAGGCATTGCCACCATCTCCACATTCTTTTGTTCATCGCGGAAGATGATGTTTTCATCGATCGTGTACCATATTTTCTCTGCATCCTGCTCTGATACCCCAGCCTTCTCGATCATGTTCACGAATGAGATCGAGCTGCCATCCATGATGGGGATTTCGGGGCCGTTGAGGGTGATGAGCACGTTGTCCACTCCCATTCCTACAAGTGCGGCCAAAACGTGTTCAACTGTATGAACTTTTGCGCCATTGCTCTCGAGAGTTGTGCCTCGGCTGGTGTCTGTCACCAAGTCGCAATCGGCCTTGATCAGCGGTTGTCCGGGGAGGTCCATACGCTGGAACTGGATTCCGGAGTTTGCAGGCGCCGGATTCAGCACCATCTCCACCATTGCACCGGTATGCAAACCAGTGCCGGAAATGGAAGCGCTTTCACCCAGGGTGTGCTGTTTATTTGGATTGAATGTGGATGCCTGGGGGGCACCACCTTGCTCCTTAGGTTTGATTTCGCTGATCATGCGGGCAAAGATAGGGAGAACTCTTTTTCCCATGACCTGCCGGCGCCTGGTGGCCGGCAGCGATTTTTCCTCATTAGTTCTCGAAACCCAGCTCGGTATTGTTGATGTAGTTAACGAGGGCGGCTGTGTTCTTCAGGTTAAGTTTTTTCAGAATGTTATACCTGTGTACCTCGATCGTCTTCATCGAAATATTGAGAGGTTCTGCGATCTGCTTGGAAGAATATCCCTTCTTGATGTAACCGATGATCTCGATTTCCCTGCTGGAAAGTGCATTCAGACCCTGCTGCTCGGCTCCTTCGAGGGATTGCTGGGCGAGAATGTCCTTGATGTTCTGACACACGTAAGTCCTGTTGTGATGTGCCTCGAAGATCGCGGTCATCAGTTCTTCGTAAGGAGAGTTCTTGGTCACGTATCCCTTTGCACCGGCCTGAATCATCTTGCGTGCATAAGCGGGCTGAGAGTGCATTGATACACCAATCACACGCGTGCCGGGAGAATATTTCCTGATGAGTTGAGTTGCCTCGAAGCCATTGATGCCAGGAAGGTTGATGTCCATTGTGATCACGTTGGGGCGGAGAGTCTTTGCAAGTTCTACTGCCTCCTCACCGTTTCCGCAGGATGCGATCACGTTGAACCTGGGATCGGAGTTGAGAATGAAGTTCCATGTGTCCCTGATGAGGGTATGATCTTCAGCGATGATGATTGTAATCTTTTCCATAGTCAGGATTGATTAGTTGTTTTTATGATTTTGATTTAATGGGAATACTACTTTGAGTTCACAGCCTGCGCCTGGGGCGGAGACGATTGATACACGACCTCCGTAGAGTTCTGCACGGCTGGTGATGTTGCGAAGTCCGACACCATTCTTCACCTGCGAAGGATGGAATCCCTTTCCGTCGTCCTTCACACAGATGTGGAGTTCTTCATCTTCGAGAACAATGCTCAGTGAAATGCAAACCGCCTTTGCGCCGGCGTGCTTGATGATGTTGTTCAACTGCTCCTGGATGATTCTGAAGATCGTTAGCTTCTGATCCCTCTCGAGGTATTCCTCGCTTGAATCATCCCAGTTGCGCTCTATTTGAAATGCTCCTGTGAGCGAAACCTTATTGGCAAGATCATGAAGCGCCTGGCAAAGACCCAGTTGATCGAGCGAGGGAGGAAGGAGCGAGTGAGATAGCTTGCGCAGTTCCTCTGTCGCTACCATTATCAATTGCTTGCCTTGAATGATCAGGTCTTTCTTTATTTCTTCGGAGTTACATGCGAAATCGAGATACAGTTTCGATGTAGCAAGGATCTGTGTGATGTTATCGTGCAGTTCCAGTCCAAGCTGTGTGCGCTCGTTCTCCTGCCCGCGAATGGTAGCTTCGGTGATTGCGCGCTGCTGCAACTGTTGGTTTTTCTGTAGTTCCTGCTCGAGCTTGCGCTTCTCGGTGATGTCCTTAGCCGCACCCACGATCCTGATCACCTTTCCTTCGGTATTTCTTACTGCATAGCCTCGGTCGGAAATAATCCTCCATCTTCCATCACAAGTATTGTAGCGGTATTCCATCTCGAATGAATCATGGAGACTATCGTGTGTAATTTTCTTTAGTTCTTCTGAAACCTTTGGCAGGTCTTCTTCGTGCACTCTCTTCATCCAATCTTCAATCCTAACAATCTGTTTTTGTATTCCAAGGCCATACAATGCGCTTGCAGCATCTTCGTCTCTGTGCACGCGGTTAGTTTCCACATCCCAGTCCCATACAAGATCATTGGTGGCTTTCGACACGAGGCGATAGAGTTCATTGGCAAGCTTGAGCGATTCAAGGCTCTTCCTTCTTTCGAGAGCATAGATGATTGTCTTCTCCAGAAGCTTAATGTCGAATTCTCCTTTAGCGAGATAATCAAGTGCGCCCTTTCCAATTGCCTCGAGAGCCGTTCTGGTGTCTGATGCGCCAGAGAGTACAATGATAGCTGAGCCCTGTGCGTGGTTTTGAACTTCTTCGAATGAGCTGAGTCCTGCGCTGTCTGGCAGAAAGAGATCGAGGAAGATCACATCAGGCTTTGAATGGCTGAGAAAATCCACTGCCGACTCAAGCGTGTCTGCCAGCTCGATTGTGGTGGCAGGTATCGAGGACAGGTAAATGCTTTCCTTCAGGAGCACGTAGTCTCCAAAATTATCCTCGATCACCAGGATGTTAAGAGGATTAGTTTTTAGGAATCGCTGCATTTTGAATTTGTTGAGGTAACCTGGCAATGGCTGTCCAGAAGTTTTCAATATTGCGAACCACTTCCACGAAATTCAAAAGATCCACAGGTTTGCTGATGAAGCAATTCGCATGTCTGCGGTACGATGCGTTTATGTCACTGATCGATGAAGAAGTAGAGAGCATGATCACAGGAATCAGTTTCAGTTTTTCATCGGTCTTTATAGCCTGGAGTACTTCGAGACCATCAACTCTTGGTAGGTTGATGTCAAGCAGGATAAGGTCAGGCAAGGCAGCGCACTGCTGGAGATACGAAAGCGCTTTCTCACCATTCCTCACTACGGTTACATAGTTAGGAATGCGAGTCTCCTTTAATGCCTCCATCGTGAGCACGATGTCTCCCTCGTTGTCTTCTACCAGTAAAATGTGTACGTCTTTCATCTCGTCGGCTTTATTTTTTTATGGTAAAGAAGAAAGTGCTTCCCTCTCCAGGTTTTGAATCTATCCAGATCTTTCCGCCGTGCTTCTCGATAATCTTCTTGCAGATCGCTAACCCGACACCCGTGCCGGAAAATTGATTTCTGTTGTGCAAGCGTTGAAAGATGATGAATATCTTATCCGCGAATTTTGGATCAATTCCAATTCCGTTGTCCTTTACGTGGAACTTCCAGCAATCTTCTTCCTCGGTACAACCGATTTCCACTTCAGGAACAAACGATGTGTTGTATTTTAATGCATTGCTTACGAGGTTTTGCAACAGCTGTGTAAGTTGCGTGCTGTTGCCATTTACCACCGGCAATTCCCCGATTTGGATAGAAGCCTCCTTTTCGGTGATCCGATTGCTGAAGTTTTGCAGCATCTGAGCGGCTACCACGTTCATGTCTGTTGGCACGAGCTTATCTTTGTTAGTGCCAACGCGTGAGTACTCAAGCAGATCGAGGATCAGTCTCTTCATTCTATCTGCACCGTCTACCGCAAAGTTTATATACTGGTTCGCCGTCTCATCCAGTTGAGTTTCGTATTTCTTCTGGAGGAGTTGCAGGAAACTGCTCACCATTCTCAGTGGCTCCTGCAAGTCGTGCGAAGCCACGTATGCGAAGCGTTCAAGCTCTTCGTTCGACTTAGCGAGTTCGATGGCGTGTTCGTTCAATTGTTCATTCAATTTGCGAACGGCTTCTTCGTTCTCTTTTCTTTCGGTGATATCCTGCATCGCGCCGATGATCTTGGCAGGAGCGCCGTTATCATCATAGACAATGACCAACTTGTCGAGCACAGTCTTGAATGAACCATCTGCGCACCTGAATCTCATTTCTCGCGAGAGGGAAGGCTGCTGTTCCCTGAGTGCTTTTTCCGCAACCTCCAGTATTTCGTCCTTTTCATCGGGATGCAGGTTGTCAAACCAGGATTCCGGCGGCATAGGCTCATCCGAGCGCTCGTGACCGAAGATTGTCTGGTAGCCTTCACCCCAGAATGTCCGGTTGTTTACTACATCCCACTCATAAATGGCGTGATTGGTGGCCCTCGCCACAATCTCATACCGCTCTTTCGCTATGGTGATACGCTCCTCCGCGCGTTTCTTTTCGGTAATGTCTTTGAAGTAAACAGAAAGACCTTCCTCCGAAGGATAAACGCTGGCGTTGATCCACATATCGAGTGGAGGAAAATATTCTTCGAAGGTTAAAGTGATGTTGTTATCGGCCGCATTCTTCGACTCGGTGAAGAACTTTAACGGAACTGCAGCCTCAAACACTTCCCAGATGTTTCTTGAAAGCACATCCTCGCGTTTTATCTGAAGCAGGCGTTCTGCTTCTTTAT
>CBINHQ010000196.1:0-4878 GCA_966250475.1 uncultured Chitinophagaceae bacterium | reverse complement strand
GTTTTAATTCTTTATCGAACTCCTGAACGCTATACTCTTGCTTTCCCTTGCTCTCTACGCTACCTATCACAACCATACGCGTACTATCGGAATTTAGGTTAAAACGTAAACCCACTTCATCATTCTTCTTTTCCTGGTCAAAGCTGGTCAGCTTCTTCCACTCACCGATCTTTCCGGTCCTCTTATTCACCTCCGCGGCGTGAACTATTGTCGATTTTTCCTTTTTATCATATTCCGTCGCTAAGAGGTAGAGTTTCTCTCCGAAAACAAAGAATTCCTCGAAATCTTTCCCTTTTAATTCCTGATTGTAATCTTCCCGGTAGATTTCATTGAGACTCTTATCCAACTTTACAAGGGTACCTGAAATTCGATAAGGATTCCCATAACCCACTACCACAATTCCTTTCGCCATGGTATGGTATTCTTGTATATAAACACCCTCTTCATCCGCAAGAATGACTTCGAGGCCGGTACTACCACGCTTCATTTTGAATTCTTCTCCCCAGGTAACCTTGGGATTTTGAGCCAACAAAGCAAGGGAGACGATCATGAAAAGAAATAATGCAATTGCTCTCATATAAATTAGTTTAGTAATGAACTAATCAGCTAATAAGTTAATTTGTTAATTGGAGAACTGAATCTTCGCAACCGCAATTCTGGGTTTTGCTAATCCCCTATCATCTCTGCCCACTACGTACAACACATTCCCGATAACAGAAGAGTGAATAGGCATGGCAATGGGCGTATTATTATTATCGAACAACATTGTCCTCTTAATTTCTCCTGTTTTTTGATCAAGTGTGATGGCGTAGCAATGTGAATCTTTGAAAAATATGGTCCGCCGAACTTTCGATCCAGGCTTTGTTATGGTTGCATTCCTGGGATTATCGTTAAAGATCAGGTGAATATTCTTGTCTGTCTGCATTAAACCGAAACCTGAATAGCCAGGATCTGAGGATGGATGATTATCGAAGAATGGCCTGTTGAGTGAATATTTCGTTTCGTCCAAAAACGATGAAACAGTATATTCTTCCTGTTGAAACTTCGGCACAATCTGCATCCACTCCCATTCTCCTGCAACGCTGATCTTGCTGATCAGGATGGCGCCACTTTTGAAAATCAAATCTGTCCGCATTTCATACCTCTTCCTTAGATTATCGTAGGAGTCGTACGTTATGTAATACCTTCGAAAGTCCTCCGCCATGATCAGGAGGCCACCATCTTTAGTGTGAATGATGTTTCTAAACGTCATCAGATTGGAGAAGCCTTCAGAATTATCCTTCCGCTTTTCAAAGCGTTCCCTCTCTTTCTTTTCTTCAGGTGTTTCTCCCTGAGTGTTGTCAGCGTCTGTGAGCATGGAATGATTTATTTCCTTGTTGAAAGATGCCAACAGTTCTCCTGTTGCTGGATCAAGCCGATGCAGCAACATCCCGTCAATCGTATATCCCTTTTTTGCTTTTGCATAAAAAGCTGCGAACACAATATCATGTCCTTCTTCCTGTATGAGTTTGGCGCTGGTCACCCATTGCCCGCTCGCTTCGGTGTTAATTTCCTTTTGCTGCTTCCCGTTTTCATCGTATAACCTGATGTTATAATTAACAAAGTCGAGATACTTATCAGACTTCTTCTTCCCTTCACGGTATTCAAAAACCCTTCCGACCAACACGATCTTCTTGGCGCGTGTATAGACTACATCCTCGAGGACGTAGGTCTTAGGTTCAAATTCGTTCGAAATTGTAGTCTTCGTCGAAACCGCATTCAGCATATTGTCAAACTCTTGCACGCTGTACGTATTTCTCTCCTTTCCTTGCACGACGCTCACCACGATCATGCGCGTACTATCACTGTTACCCTTCAGGCGAATGCCCACTACATCCTTCTTATCATCCATTGGAAAAGAGGATATCGTCTTCCAGTCTCCGACTATTCCCGTGTTCTTATCTATTTCACCCATCTCGAGATTCACCATCTTTTCACGCTTGTCATAGGCAGTGGCGGCCAGGAAAATCTTTTCTTTGAACACGAATAGATTCAGGAACTCTCTACCCTTGAGTTCCTTGTCAAAATTATTTCTGTAACGCTCCGCCATGTTCTTCTCGAGTTTCACCAGCGTTCCCGATAGGCGGAAGACATCACTGCCGGGAAGAGCGATCATAAATCCCTTCGAAGCAATGTGGGTTTCCTGAATGTAAATACCTGTATTGTCGGTAAGAATTACTTTGAAGGAATTTCCGCCTCCCTGAAACTTAAATTCAGGACCCCAGTTGACCCTGGGTCGTTGGGCGATGGCGGAAATGGAAATAACTAATGTTAGGAGGATGATGCTTGACTTCATGAAGTCAAGATATTAATTAATTAACTAATTAGCGAATTAGCTAATTAATTAATTATTGCCAAAGCCTTTCGGGGTATTCGCCTTTTTCAATCAACGCATTCAAACTTTTTTCAACTGCAGGTGCATCTTCCTTGTAGGTAACTCCAAACCATTCAGAAGCTGTTGGAATGACTTCGATGGTTCCGCCTTCATGAATGAAACGATCGGCTACGATTGGAATGAAGAATTCTGCTTTAGGATCATTGATGTTATCACGCAGAAATTCGCGGAACACCTGTTGTGTGTATGTGAAGAATGATGGATGAAAGCACCAGAAGTTCATCGACACGCTTGTATCGGGAGAGAGTTCCTTTGGCTCGAGATTATCATCGCAGGTAATTTTTCCACCCTTCTTCGCGATGTTGATTCTTTCAGTGATGGATGCAAGATTGCCTACTTCATCGAGCGTACACACGCCGCGGTTTACCGTGCCGTGCTCAGATAATGTGCTGAGCAGGCTGTATCCGATTATCGCATTGTTTGATTCTGTGCAATCCTTTATGAGAAAATCGGCCGCGTCCTTGAATGCCTGCCTTCCGTAAAAATCATCTGCATTGATCACCGCAAATGGCTCATTCACCTTATCAACAGCGCAAAGCACCGCATGCGCCGTACCCCATGGCTTCGTTCTTCCTTCCGGAACTGGTGTGCCCTCCATGAAATCCTCCATCTGCTGAAAAACATACTCTGTCTTGATCTTTCCTTTCAACTTCGGCTCAAATATTTTCTTGAAGTCATCTGCAAAATCACGACGAATGATGAACACCACTTTTCCGAATCCCGCACGAATGGCATCATAAATGGAATAGTCCATGATAGTTTCACCACCGGGACCAAATCCCTGGATCTGCTTCATGCTTCCATAACGTGAGGCCATGCCGGCTGCGAGGATGACTAAGGTTGGCTCCATATAAGTTTAAAGGTTTAAAGGTTTAAAAGTTTAAGGGTTTGGAGTTTGAGGTTTGAAGTTTGATTTGGTTTGAGGGCACGAATTTAGGCTAATTTCGCTATGAGTACACACAGTTTTCCAATGCAAGACTTAGCCTTTGATAAGATTTCCATTGATGAGGTATTTATTTCCCAAACTAATGCCACATCCTACTCTGTGTTGAGGCTTGACAAGATTCATCCCCTCATCTCAGGCAACAAATGGTACAAGCTTCGATATTACCTCGAGCAGGCAAAGGAAGAAGACCTCAGAGGCATCATAACATTTGGCGGACCCTACTCCAACCATCTTCTCGCAACTGCTGCGGCCTGCAAGATGAATGGCATTGAATCGATCGGCATCGTGCGTGGGGAAGAACCGGCAAAATATTCCACTACATTGTTGGATGCGTCCTCATTAGGGATGACGCTGGTTTTCTCCAGCCGTGAAGATTATAAAGCAGGAATCATTCCCGAGGATATTCCAGCCGATGAATTTCTAATCGTGAATGAAGGCGGCTATGGGGAGGCTGGCGCCCGCGGCGCGTCGCACATGATCGAAGGCCTCGCAGATGACTTCACGCATTTCTGTTGCGCAGTGGGAACAGGAACGATGCTTGCGGGCCTTGCATCGGCTGCGCGGGGGAAAAAGGTCACCGGCATCAGTGTCTTGAAGAATAATTTTGAACTGGAAGATGCGGTGACAAACCTCACATCTGAAAACCACAACTGGTCGATCCTCCACGATTACCATTTCGGAGGCTATGGCAAACATCCGCCGGAACTCATCGATTTCATGAATGAATTTTATTCCCTCAGTAATATCCCTTCGGACATTGTCTACACCGGCAAACTCTTCTTCGCCATGGAGGATCTCATACGCAGGAATTACTTCCCGGAAGAGAGTAAAATTCTCGTTATTCACAGCGGAGGATTACAGGGAAACAATTCGCTCCAAAAAGGAACGTTAATCTATTGAGGATTCTTGAACCGCTTCATTATCTTTGAACGACGGGCTACGATCCGGATCCAAACAGGTTTCTTATGAATAAACTGTTAGCTTTCTCTCTTTTTCTTCTTGTCTTTGCGGAAGCCCGCTCGCAGGATACCCTCCCTAAATTCAGCGTGAAGAATCCCGGCAACAACAGGATCATCATCGGTTGGACGAATAATTTTGAAAATGTAAAGCAGATCAGTATTCAACGTTCTTTCGACAGCACCAAGAACTTCAAGACCATCCTCACCGTAGCCGATCCAATGGCGCCGCAAAACGGATTTGCTGACACGAAGGCTCCAAACGAAAAGATGTTCTATCGCCTCTACATTCTACTCGACAAAGGCGTATATCTCTTCAGCGGATCGCAGCGACCCGTATGGGACACCGCAAGAAAATACGACCAGGGCGAACCACTCCAGGCGAAATCACCGATAATAATCGGCATGGATCCGAACAACATGTCGCCCGTGATCAACAACAAGCCGAAGACCGAGGTTTTTGTTCCTTCAAAATTCGTTTACACTTTCAAGGATGGTTACGTCCGCGTCTCTCTTCCCAAAGACGAAGACAAGAAGTATTC
>CBINHQ010000195.1:0-4918 GCA_966250475.1 uncultured Chitinophagaceae bacterium | reverse complement strand
GATGTGCGCATGAGCGGACAGGATGTGCGCAGAGGAACTTTCTCTCACAGGCATTCTCTCGTGCGTGATGAGTCAACCGACAAACCGCACAACAGGCTCAGCGAAGTGCCAGGTGCAACGGGAAAATTCAGAATCTACAATTCACTGTTGAGCGAATACGGCGTGATGGGGTTTGAATATGGATACGCACTCGCGAATCCAAATGCGCTAGTGCTTTGGGAAGCTCAGTTCGGCGATTTCGCCAACGGCGCGCAGATAATGATCGACCAGTTCATTGCCGCTGGCGAACAGAAATGGAATCGCATGAATGGCCTCGTGTTGCTGCTTCCTCATGGTTACGAAGGCCAGGGACCGGAGCATAGCAGCGCGAGGATGGAACGCTTCCTGCAAATGTGCGCAGAGATGAACATGGTGATCACGAATGTGACAACCGCATCAAACTTCTTCCATGCGTTGAGGCGTCAGCTTGCATGGCCGTTCCGCAAGCCATTGATTGATTTCTCACCGAAGGCAAACCTTCGCCACCAGGGATCTTATTCGCATATCGATGAATTCACTTCAGGAGGATTCAAGGAAGTGATTGATGACACATTCGCGGAGAAAGACAAAGTGAAGAAGGTGTTGCTATGCAGCGGTAAGGTTTATTTCGATCTAGCCGAGCGTCAGCAGAAGGAAAACAGGAAGGACATCGCGATCGTGAGGCTTGAGCAGATATATCCGCTTCCAGAGAAACAACTTGCAGAGCTGCATAAGAAATATTCAAGGGCCACATGGTTCTGGGTGCAAGAGGAACCGCTCAACATGGGCGCGGCTTCATTCCTTCAGATGAATTTTAAATCTATCAATTACGGCGTCATCAGCCGACAGCCTTCCGCTTCTACCGCCACCGGTTATTCGAAGGTGCATAAGCAGGAACAGGATGAAATCATCGAAACCGCATTCGTAATTTAACATAGCAAACCAAACCGCACAAGACATTATGATCGAAATTAAAGTACCTACAGTTGGTGAATCCATTAGCGAGGTAACACTTTTGAAATGGACAAAGAATGATGGAGACTATGTGGAGAGAGATGAGGTGATCGCGGAACTCGAAAGTGAGAAGGCAACTTTTGAAGTAAATGCAGAACAGGCAGGAATCCTGAAGACAGGCGCTGCCGAAGGAGATACACTCAATATTGGAGATCTGCTGGCGACTATCGATGAGACGGCCGCTAAGCCCGCCGCGGCGGACAAGCCGGTTGCGGAAGCCAAAGAAGCGCCAAAGAAGGCTGAATCCAAGAAAGAAGAACCAAAGAAGGAAGAAGCGAAGTCTTCAACCTCTGTTGCTATTGATGTGAAGGCAACGCCCGTTGCTTCCGCGATGATTGCGGACAAAGGTGTTGATCCGAAGAAGGTAAAGCCATCCGGTTACCAGGGAAAGATTTTAAAGGATGATGTGTTGGCGGCATTGAGCAGCCCGGGAAGAGTGACCGGCGGAAGGGAACTCTTCAGTCGCGATGAGAAGAAGGAGAAGATGACACAGCTTCGCAAGACCATCTCGCGCAGGCTGGTGGAATCGAAGAACACAACGGCCATGCTCACCACGTTCAACGAGGTGGACATGGGGCCGATCATGTCGATAAGATCGAAGTACAAGGATAAGTTCAAAGAGATGCATGGCGTGGGGCTCGGGTTCATGAGCTTCTTCGCGAAAGCATGTTGCATAGCATTGCAGGAGTGGCCAGCGGTGAATGCGTACATCGATGGCGATCACCTGGTGTATCATGATTACTGCGATATCTCGATCGCGGTTTCCACACCTCGCGGTCTCACCGTTCCTGTAATCAGGAATGCGGAGAGCCTGAGCATGGCGGAGATTGAAAAGAAGGTAATTGAACTCGCGACGAAGGCGAGGGATAACAAGCTTACTCTCGAGGAACTGCAAGGAGGCACGTTCACGATCACAAACGGAGGCGTGTTTGGTTCGTTGCTTAGCACACCGATCATCAATCTTCCCCAAAGTGCGATACTTGGAATGCACAAGATTGAAGAGCGGCCGGTGGTTGTGAATGGACAGATCGTGATCCGTTCGATGATGTACCTCGCGCTTAGCTACGATCACCGAATCATCGATGGAAGAGAATCGGTGAGCTTCCTTGTAAGAGTGAAGGAATTGCTGGAGAATCCCGAGCAGTTACTGATCGGCAAAGATCCTGTGAAGACGCTGCTGGAATTATAAGAAGGAGTTTTGTCTAACGCCAACAGATATTTTTCTCACCTGAACACCGCGGAGTCCATCCTTCGGCAATACCAGGGAAGGGAACCATTCGCAACGTTCATCAAAAAATTCTTTGCTTCTTCCCGCAAGTACGGATCCACTGACAGGAGGAATATTTCCCATTTGTGCTATTGTTATTTCCGAGCCGGAAAGATTCTTGAAGAGGTTGAAATACCCGAAAGAATTAAGGCTGGTCTGCTTCTCTGTTCCGACGAGGCAGGCGAAATGCTCAAAACTCTCTCGCCTGAGTATTCACAAAAAGTTAGTTTAACTGCAAAAGAAAAACTCGAATTTCTCAATGCCAGAGTTGAAGACATCTTTCCTTGTGTAGATGAATTGAGTACAACAATAGAAAGGGATGATTTCATTCTATCGCATTTCGTTCAGCCGGATGTGTTTTTGAGATTGAGACCGGGCAGGGAATCCGCAGTGAAGAAGAAGTTGAAGGATGCGGACATTGCCTTCGAGGAAGAAGGAAATTCGGCGATTGCATTGCTTCCTTCGGCAAGAATTGAATCCTTGATCGATTTGGACAACGAAGCGATTGTGCAGGATCTGAGTTCCCAGAAAGTAGGAGATTTTTTGCTGGAAGGAATAAAGAAAGTGGGCATCAATCCCGGTGAGATAAAAACTGTTTGGGATTGTTGCGCGGCGAGTGGGGGAAAGTCAATTCTTGTGAATGATCTGCTGGGGAATATTGAGTTGACTGTTTCCGATGTGCGTGAATCGATACTGGCCAATCTTCATAAACGCTTCAGGAATGCGGGGATAAGGAAGTACGATTCGTTTGTGGCGGATCTCACGAAAGAAAATCCAAGGGTAAAAGTTGAAAGAGAAAGCATCGATTTAGTGATAGCGGATGTTCCCTGCAGTGGGAGTGGTACGTGGGGACGGACGCCGGAACAGTTGAGGTATTTTGATTGTAAGCAGATTGATGAATATGTGTCAAGACAGGAGAAGATTGTGAGGAATACTTATCCTTACCTGAGGAAAGGAGGGGTGTTGTTGTATGTGACGTGTTCGGTGTATGCGAGGGAGAATGAGGAGCAGGTGAGGAAATTTGAGGGAGATGGGATGCAGGTGATATCGACTGGAGTTTTGAAAGGAAGGAGGGCGGATACGATGTTTTGTGGGTTGGTTAAATTAATTAATTAACTAATTAACTAATTAGCTAATTAGTTAATTAATTCAAATTAGCCAATTAACTAATTAAGAACCTTCACCCCCTTCACCACCGATCTCGCCTTCCCATTTTCAAGAATCGAAAAATTATACACTCCACTCGCCCATCCACTCGTCACCACTTCGAAGTTTTTCTTTCCAGGTCCTTTCGATTCCTTGGTCTCTATTATTTTCCTTCCATTCATGTCAGTAACTATTATGCGCAGATCACTCACCGGGTTTATTGTTTGAACAGTTAATGTCACCCTACTAGTAAACGGATTTGGAGAAATGCTTACAACTTCCTCATCCACTCCCGGCTCCGGCGTACTTGTCGTTGTGCATCCCGCAGCGAGCACAACTTCCGTAGTATCGATATAAACCGCGGTGAATCCCAGTGAGGATGTATCCACAACCTGAAGCACGCGATAGAAAACCATTCCCGCCGGTTTGTTGCTGAGATCGTCAATGTATTGATAACTGTGATTCGCCAGTACATCTCCATTCTCAGGATTGATGTCCGCGATCTTCGCATAATTTGCTTCACCCGGAAGTTTTCTTTCCAGTTCATACTTCATTGCGCGAACATCCTTGCTGTTCCAGTTGATGGTAGCATTGCAGTTGTTCAAAGAAGAAGATGATTCCGCGTATTCAAGAAGCAGAGTGACGAATGCCTTCTTCAAATCGGGAATGCCGTAACCAATCCTGTCGTTGGGAGAATTGTAAATGCTTCCCGCTTCGCGGATCGCATGTACAATGCGCATGTTGTTGAACTCGGGAAATCCTTGCCAGAGGCAGGCTCCCATTCCGGCCATGTTTGGCCCTGCGAAAGAAGTACCTGTTCCAACTCCCACAGTGTTGCCCGCTCCCTGCACGATGGCATTGTATCCGATCGATGCTACATCAGGCTTTACCCTTCCGTCAGCAGAAGGACCAAAACTCGATCCGGCCCAAACTGCACTGTCTGTATTTACTGCGCCTACGGAAATGATGCTGTCTGCATCTGCAGGTGTTGCCAGGTAGTGCCAGGAATTACTACCGTAATTACCTACCGCCTGAAACACGAGAATTCCTTTTCTTGCCGCAATGTCTGCAGCGATCGAAGAAATGATGGTGTTGCCATCCATGTCGGAATATTGATGATTCATCGAAGGATCATCAAAAGTGTTGTACCCAAGTGAGCTCGAGATGAGATCCGCGCCGCTGCTGTCGGCACGTTCCGCTCCGCATACCCAATTGAATTCCTCGATGGGATATTCGGAGAACACATCCTCCGTTCTGAACAAATGAAACGAAGCCTTCGGCGCTTTGCCAATGAAGGTGCCAGGAATATTCGCGGCAATCGTAGATAGACACATCATTCCATGCGGGTGATCTTCGGTCACGCTCGTTTCGCGATTGACAAAGTCCCAGGTGCTCAGCACCTGGCCTCCATCAACTATGCTGTCGAATGCATCCAAACCCGTGTAGTTGAAGAATCCTGCATCGAGCATCGCG
>CBINHQ010000194.1:0-4933 GCA_966250475.1 uncultured Chitinophagaceae bacterium | reverse complement strand
ATGAAGAGGAATTGCTCGCTCCACAAGCACCTGCAGGCGATCCGAAGGTTGAACGAATGAAAATGGAACACAAGGAAATCGGAGAGAAGTTATCATCCATCAAGGAAAAGGTTGAAAGGGAAGATCTCATCAATCTCGCCAACCTGATGGAAGCCCATATCAGATATGAAGAAAGAGAATTGTTTCCTTACCTTGAAGGAATTCTAACAAAGGAACAACTCCAGAAGGTACACCAGGGACTTAACGAGATTCCTGATTTCTCGGAGGAGTGGCCGGAAACGTTCTGGACGACCAAACGCGTTTCACCTAAAAAATAAACCTACTTTCCTCGTATCATTTGAACCGTTCGTGAAATGCTCTCTCGAGGCTCTCGCGGTGATCGGGATGTGCGATGCTGATTAATGCCTTTCCGCGTTGTTTTAGTCCGAGTCCGAAAAGATTCACACAGCCATATTCGGTGACTACCCAATGCACGTGTCCGCGAGTCGTAACAACTCCGGCGCCTTCCTTCAGGATCGGCACAATACGAGATATTCCACTTGAAGTTTGCGAAGGAAGCGCGATGATTGGCTTTCCTCCTTCTGACAATGATGCGCCCCGGATGAAGTCCATCTGGCCTCCAATACCAGAATACTGGTATGTGCCCATCGAATCGCTGCAGACTTGTCCGGTGAGATCTATCTCGATCGCGCTGTTGATTGCAACGACTTTTGGATTCTGCCTGATCACACTGGTATCATTCACGTAAGAAATATCCATCACCCTAACCTGCGGATTGTCGTTTACAAAATCATAAAGCCTACGGGTCCCGGCCATGAAGCCTGTGACCGATCTTCCCACATTCAATTTTTTCTGACTATTGGTGATTACACCTTTCTCGAGGAGAGGAATTACACCATCCGACATCATCTCGGTGTGAATACCGAGATTCTTGTGCCCGGTGAGATTGTTCAACACCTGGTCGGGTATGCTGCCGATTCCCATTTGAAGTGTTGAACCGTCTTCGATGAGTCCGGCTACATTTCTGCCGATCATTCTCACTCCTTCATTCACCTTCTTTGAGTAATCAACCTCGGGAAGCTCTGCTTCATGCCAAACCATCGAGTGAATATTGCGGATGTGAATGAAGCCGTCGCCATGTGTGCGCGGCATTCGCGGATTGACCAGCGCGATGATGTGCTTCGCTTTTTCGACTGCAGCCTTTGCTATGTCCACTGAAGTTCCCAACGAACAATATCCATGTGAATCGGGAGGAGAAACCTGCACCATCGCCACATCGATTGAAAGTATATTTCTCCTGAACAAAAGCGGAATCTCCGATAGAAACACAGGGACATAGTCTCCATCCCGGCTATTCACAACCTTTCTCACATTTGCGGAGACGAATAGCGAGTTCACATAGAAACTCTTCCTGAATTCGGGAGCATCGAAATTGATATCTCCTAGCGTAGTGATGCTGATGAGTTCAACATCCTCGAGTTCCGCATGACGCTTCTGCAGCTCCTGCACAAGAATAACAGGAGTAGCCGCGCTGCCATGAATGAATACTCTGTCCCCGCTTTTAACCGTTTTGACAGCCTCTGCCGCAGAAATATACATTGAGTCCTTTTTCATTTGCCAAAATTCGGAATGGAAATTGAATTTGTTGTAGGAATGAGCGAACTAAATATTATCATCATGCTTGACTGATGAAAATCAGGTGCAGGTTTGATGAAAGAAAGGTTTAAAAAACCGGTTACTTTATTACTTTGCGTATGCAAAATTTTTCAATACCATATAAGCGGCTGACAGCGGAAGGAGATTATTTATCGTGGAAGAAAAATCTTGCACATTGGTGCTTCTTCAATTTCTTCCTCGTGGCGCTGCTGGGCCTCGGCCTTCGCTCCTTCTCTGTGTTTAGCGTTCCATTCCTCAATTATAAGTTCTTAATACATGCTCATTCGCACTTTGCGTTTGGCGGATGGATTCTGCCTGCAATCTTGTTGATGATTGTAAAATACTTTCCTGAATTCACCAATAAGATTAGCCTGCAACAACTCAGGCTTGTTTCGGGCTCACTGATCATCTCGGCTTACGGCATGCTGCTGAGTTTTCCATTCGTTGGATATGCTCCAGTAAGCATCGCCTTCTCCACGATCAGCATGATTGCGGCAATTTACATGGGCGTGTTGTTGTGGAAAGCAATGAAAGGAGTTAAATCCGTTTCCTATAATTTCTTGCGTGCAGGAATCATCTTCTTGGCTCTTTCAAGCCTTGGACCAATGGCAACGGCTCCGCTGATTGCAACGGGTAACAATTTTTCTCCACTTTATTCAAACGCAATTTATTTTTACCTACACTTCCAGTACAACGGATGGTTCACCTTTGCGATTCTGGCTGTGCTTTACCAGTTGTTGGGCAGTGAGGCGAAGTATGGTAAGGTTGCATTCTGGCTGCTTGCTGGTGCGTGTGGACCCGCTTACCTTCTTTCAGTACTTTGGGTTAAACCTCCTGATTACATCTTCATCATCGCATTTATGGCCGCCTTGGCGCAGCTTGCTGGTGTTGTATTCCTGTTGATTGACCTGTTCAGGTTGAAAGGAAAATGGCAGATATCAAAAGTGATCATCTACGTTGCGATGTCGGTCTTCGTAATGAAGAACCTGATTCAACTCGCAAGTGCCTTTCCTGAGGTTGTGGACATGGCCACTGCAAGGAGAAACTTCATCATTGCCTATCTCCACATGGTTCTCCTCGGATTCGTCAGCCTATTCCTGATTGGCTCACTGATCAAAGGAAATGAACGACATGTCAGGCCGGGATTCATTGCCGGTCTTACTACATTCTTCGTGGCATTCCTTATTACTGAAACCTTGCTGGTGATGAATGCTTCAGGAATCTGGGTTGAACTTGGCGGACTCGCATTCGTGGAACTCATCTTCATCGCAAGTATCTTCCTGCCTACAGGTATCTTCTTCATTTGGAATGGAACGAGGAGGATGAGGGAATTTAGCGCAGTTCGGAAAATTGGTTAATTAGTTAATGAGCTCAGACAGCTTTGAAGCACGGGGGAAAAGAACATTGTTCTCAAGGTGCATGTGTTGATGAATGTCGGTTCTCAACGCCTTCAATGATGCTGTGAAGTTCTTCAGCAAGCCTCCACATTCCTTATCAACCGAAAGCTCCAGGCATTGATTCAGGAGTTCCATCATCACTCGGTCTGAGTTTTCATGTTGCTCATGCAGTAGTCCCAGGGGTGCACTGAGCATGTCGATGTCGCGTGGCCTGCCTTCCGAATTGCAGCCTGATGCCAGGTATTCGATCTCACGTATTCTTGGAAATATGAGATTCTCCTCCGTATTCAGATGTCGCGTCAACTCTGCTTCCAAATCGCGAAACGATTGAAGCACACGATATAAAATGGGGATCCTCCAGCCATTCACCTCGATAAGTCTCTCGAGTTCCTTTCGCATGCCGGGTAATTGCTCACGGAGATAATCGTGGTGTGTGTGCACGATGTAATTTGCCAGCGACGCGAGACTCAGCTTGTCGAACGGCAATCCCTCCTCTCCCACTGCCTTCATGCACTTCAGCTCAGAAGCTACCATTTCCACCTGGATGGATTTCTCCCTGCATGCCTGCCGAAGAGTCTTACTGCCCTTGCAGGAAAAATCGAGTGACTACTTCTCGAGGATGGGGACACTGCCTGCATCATGTATCACAATATCGGCCAGGGACTTATCACAATAACATCGCATATCCGCAAAATAATATCCTTAGGCACCAGAAAATATGATTCTGATCAGGCGCTTCGCTTAATTAGCTAATTAATCAGAGGTCTTTCTTTCTAAAACTTCTTACTGACAGCCAGAGAGGGATCACTGCCCAGAGGAACATGATGCCGATGGTGTAGAGCATGCCAGCCCCGCTTCCGAAGAACTCCTTGTAGAGCGCTCCCGTGTAGCCCATCAGCGCGCTCACATCCATACGAAGCATGATGAATATCCTTCCGAGGTCGATCGGGTTCAATGCGGTGAGGCCTAACGTAAGCTTCTCCAGAGGATACTCGCTAAAGGTAAAGAGTATCATCAATATCAACCCATCGAAGATGATGGCGAAGTAGAACCAAAGCAGCAGTGAAAAACCAATACCCCTTGCCTTGTCGCGCGTAATAATGGAAGCGAAGAATCCTATCGAGGTAAACACTACGGTAAGCGCCACACCGGCAAATAGCAGTGCAAGGCCTGTGGCATCAGGAGAATAAATGAGAACAGGTATTCCCGCGCCGATGAGGAACGCGCTCAGCAGAGAAAGGCATACTCCAGCATATTCACTGACAATAATCCTCGTTCTGCTCAGCGGCTGCGAAAGCATCAGTTCAATGAATTCATACGAGTTATAATAATGAATGGTGGTGAAGACCAGTGTAACGAGTGGAACAACAATCAACACAATGTTCATCAGGCTCAGCATTGCCTTGCTGCTGTTCTCTTCCATCCTGAACATGCTCAGAGAAATAATGAACAGGAACAGCGTGAAGCCGATGACAATCTTGCTTTGAAGTATATCGTAAAGAACGTATCGTGATAGTTTCAACATGATCTTGCTTATTGTTGGGTGACTTCAATAACATTATCGATCCATTTCCTTCCCGTGCCACCCTTCATGATCTTCGCGATGGCCCGGCCAAGCTTTATCTCTCCTGTTTCTTCCCTCAGGCACTCCAGGTCCTTCATGAACTGAACCTTGCCTTCCTGCAAATACATCACATGTGTAGTGAGATCGTCGAGGTCGCTCAATACGTGTGATGTTATGAGGATTAGCTTTCCTTTCTTCTTCTCGGAGATGATCTTGCTCTTCAGTATTTCGGATGAGAGAGGATCCAATCCCGCCGTCGGTTCGTCAAGAATGAGAATCGGCGGGTTGAACATGAACGCTACAGCTGAACTCACCT
>CBINHQ010000193.1:0-4981 GCA_966250475.1 uncultured Chitinophagaceae bacterium | reverse complement strand
TCGCGTCAGAATAAGAAGTTTCAAGCGCAGGATATCCCTGGTGATTGAGCTTTTTTCTATTTATGTTTTTGCTGATGAATTCCGAAGCCGCAAAGCTTTCTTCCATCAGTTTCAGATCGATGCTGTCTTCGCCGGTGAAGGAGTAGTTGTGAATGTCCGAACGAACTATTCGATAATAATTGCCGGAGAACTTATCCGATGCGTCGAAGATCCAGCTTCCGTCATTGCCAACATATGGCTTGTGCGGAAACAGCGCGGTGAATCCGCCATACTTCGGAGTGAATGGCTTGTAACTAGTCGAGCTTGCAAGGCTGTCTCCACCATACTTTCTGAATTTGATGCTGCGGAAGAATTTGTCCGCCTCATCGCCCTTGCTTACGTATTCTCCAGTGCCGCTGATCTTGAAGAAGATGATCTCGAAGGGCGTCACGAAAATATTGTATCGCTGAATGTCTCCTCTTCTCGTACGATTCGTTATCTCGAAGCCACGGTAGCCGTCGCGGTTGATTTCCTTCTTCACTAGAATCTTTCCCGGCACATTCTCGTACAACAGGCTGTCAATTGTCTTGTACACGCGGTCGATGGAGTGTCCCCACATCCACGCGTTCGTCATCACTCTAGTGACCATGTAATAGCTTCCATTTGCCATGTCGGCGTACTGACGTTGGTCGAGAGAGTGGTCGTCTCCGAATTTGTAGAACTTTCCGGGGATGTCAACCTGAAAGAGGCTGTCGTCTGCAACCTGGGTATTGAATACAACCGGAACTCTGATCTTCTCCACGGCATTCTTGTGATGGCTGTCGCGCTGCGTCATTCGGATTGGCCTCAGTTTATAACCCATTTCTCTCAGCATCTCGATTACACCACGTTCACCCGGAAGATGGGCAGCGCCGACGCCGACGAACAGGCTTTTTCTGGAAGCGAGAATGGAGTCGATCGATTCGGCCTGGATCTCGTTGCGCTTGTATAAAAACTTTTCATCGAATGCTTCGGAAACGCTGTTGTATTTGTTGATGGAATCCAGCAGGTCGAGGTTGCCGGTGCGATAGGCCTCCTGCAATCTTTCCATGGAATAATCTTCATCGCGGCCATACCGGCGGGTGCGTTTATTCCTGTCCTTCGCCGCATCGCGATAGGCTTCGGCCACCAGTTTCATGCTTTCTTCGTAACTCTCAACGCCGGCCACCTTCTTTCCCCAACGCTTACCGCATTGGTAGATGTACATGTCGAGATAAGTATCTTCCTCGAAATCGCTGTTGCCACGATCGTAGTTGCGATAGAGAAGGTTGTTGATCGTTGAAGGCGCGCTGTAGAGCGAACGCTCAATTTTCTTATCGTATTTGAAAAACTTTAGGGTGTTTATCGTAAGGTAATCGTCAGGCATGGCTGCATAGACCCCGCCGTATTCGCTACCCGTGCCGTACTTCGACATGTCTTCCTGCCAGGATTCGGGATTGGTTTCAAGGGCCACCACATCCGCGTTGCGAATGCCGAGGTAGAAGGAATCAGAAAGCTGGAAGGCGAGTTTATTGCTCACGTGCATTGTGCCAAACAGGTAGGAAGGCTTTTCAAGTCCTTTGCCCGTGATCTCCCAAAGCAGGCTGGGATATTCGCCGTTGGCGGAATTCGTTTGGGCGTTGAGCAGTGAGGTGGTGATGGCAAGGAGGACGGCAAGGGAAAACTTCATATATGATAGCGCTTTTCGTAAAAAAGGTGAAAACGAAACCTGAGGAGTGTGCACTAAACGGTACCATTTACGCCTGTTGGCCGGCGGCCTCTCCAAAAGTACTCAAGTAATCCCAAGATTCTCAGCGATCCGGTTTTCCATATCGGAAACATCTGTTAAATCAAGAAAATGAAAAATTAAGGGAAGTTCGACCGGATTTCGTACCTTTGCACGCTTTGAAGGACAGCTGTAAGGGCTGTTGACCACATGACCAGGCCCGGTGCCGTAAGACCGGGGATTGGTAAATCCTCCGGCATGAACTTCCGGTTTGCGTCATGAGTCGAACCTAAATCAAATAAACTCATGAAGCTTTCACAATTCCGTTTCGACCTTCCACTTAATCTTATTGCTCAGAATCCGGCTAAAAAACGTGAAGACGCACGAATGATGGTGGTTCACCGTCACACCGGCCAGATTGAAAACAAGCATTTCCGCGACATCCAGGATTACTTCGATGACAAAGATGTTTTCGTGGTAAACAACACAAAAGTTTTTCCTGCAAGAATGTATGGGCGGAAGGAAAAGACAGGGGCGAAGATTGAAGTCTTCCTGCTCAGGGAATTGAACAAGCCAAACAGGCTTTGGGATGTGATCGTTGATCCCGCAAGAAAGATTCGCGTGGGCAACAAACTTTACTTCGGCGATCAGGAGGACCTTGTAGCAGAGGTAATCGATAACACTACCAGCCGCGGAAGAACGATCCGTTTTCTCTGGGAAGGCAGCGAGGAAGAATTCCGCCAGCAACTGGAGAAACTCGGAGAGACTCCTCTTCCAAAATACATCAAGCGCAAGCCCGACGAGGAAGATAAGGAACGCTACCAGACCGTTTATGCCAAGCATGAAGGTGCGGTTGCGGCTCCCACTGCCGGCCTGCACTTCAGCCGTGAACTAATCAAGCGTCTCGAGATAAAGGGCATCCGCTTTGCGGAAGTAACCCTGCATACCGGCCTCGGCACATTCCGCCCGATCGAGGTAGAAGACCTTAGCAAGCATAAGATGGATGCTGAATATTTCCGCATCGATGAGAATGCCTGCAAGGTTGTGAACCGTGCAAGGGAATATGGCCACAGGATCTGCTCAATAGGCACTACTACCATGCGCGCGCTTGAATCTTCTTTCACTGCACAGAAACTGTTAAAGCCTGCGGAGGGATGGACAAACATGTTCATTCATCCACCATACGAATTCAACATCGCCGATTCACTCGTAACGAATTTTCATCTCCCCAAGACCAGCCTCCTCATCATGACCTGCGCATTCGCCGGTTATGAACTTACCATGGAAGCGTATAAGAAGGCAATTAAGGACAAGTACAGGTTCTTTAGTTACGGGGATGCTCTTTTGATTATATAAAGTTTAAAAGTTTAAGGGTCGTTTATGGTTTGAGGTTTGAAGTTTGAGGTTTGAAGTTTGAACGCAATGTCAAACCCCAAACCCCAAACTTCAAACGCCCAGCCCTTAAACTTTTAAACTCTTCAACTTAAACAAGGTCTAGTCCAAACCAAACATCCCTCTATTGAGTTGCTGCAGAATCTGCCCCTTGTATTCCGCTGGCACGAGCAGCGAAATATTATGCGGGCTGCCGCCGTAGGAGACCATCCTCACGGGAATGTTCATGATCGACTCGAAGAGTTTCTTAATGATGTTTGCAGTTTGCGCGATCTCATTACCCACGACGGAAATGATGGCCTGGTGTTCATCCACTTCGATTGTGCCGAAAGGTTCGAGCTCCTTAACGATGGCTCGCAGGTATAGTGAATTATCGATGGTGAGTGAAACCGCAACTTCAGAAGTAGTGATCATGTCGATCGGCGTGCGATATTTCTCGAACACTTCGAAAATCTTTCTAAGGAACCCATAAGCGAGTAACATTCGGCTGCTCTTGATGCGAATGGCGATGATGTTGTCCTTCGCCGCCACGGCCTTCACGCCAACACTTCCTGCTTGCTCAACGATCAGCGTTCCTTTTGCCTCGGGTTGAAGCGTGTTAAGAAGTCTTACGGGGATCTTGTATTGCTGCGCGGGCCAGATTGATGCCGGGTGGAGAATCTTGGCGCCGAAATAGGCTAGCTCCGCAGCCTCATCGAAGCTCAACTGCTCGACGGGAATGGTCTTCTTCACTATGCGCGGATCGTTGTTGTGCATGCCATCGATGTCGGTCCATATCTCACAAGCACTCGCGCTGATAGCGGAAGCAATGAGAGAGGCGGAGTAGTCGCTTCCTCCACGTTTCAGGTTGTCGACTTCCCCCCTGGCATTTCTGCAGATATAACCCTGCGTGACAAAGAGGTTGATACCCTGATGTTGGTTGAGGAGTTGTGTTAGTTTGATGCGTATGCTTCCGATCTGCGGTTCATCGTGCAGGTCGATGGTCATGAACTCGAGTGCGGGAAGGAGTACGTGTGGAATGCCCTGCTCCTCGAGGTAGACGCAGAATAATTTTGTCGAGAGTAGTTCGCCTTGCGCGAGAATGTCCTTGCTCAGCGCTTCGCTGAAGGAAATTTTGAGAATGATGTTGAGGAATTCAAAATGCTCGGCGAGAATTTCAACTGCCTTCTTCTTCGCGGCGGGGGTCTTCACAAGGTCCTTCACGAAGTCGCGGTAATGAGCCTCCAGTTTCTGAATAGCCTGATTGGCCGAAGCGCGATCGCCTTTAGCGATAAACATGCCGATTTCCACGAGCGCGTTGGTTGTGCCCGCGAGTGCGGAAAGCACCACGATCTTGGGTTCTTCTGACTTCGAAACCAGGGAAACAATGTGCTGCATGCGTTCAGGCTTGCCCACACTGGTGCCTCCGAACTTCATTACCTTCATTTGGAAAGAATTAGACTACAAAGATAGGCTTGGGGGTGGAAGTTTAGTGAAGTTGGTAGATGACAGTTGACCGTTGACAGTTGACCGTTGACAGTTGACAGTTGACAGTTGACAGTTGACCGTCATCTGATGAGAGATGGGAGATGAGAGATGAGAGGACTTTGAGTTGAAGAACCTTAGTGTAAACAAGAAGTCCTAAACTGTAAGACCCTCATCTCTCATCCCTCATCTCCCATCACATTTCCAAAGATTCTCGCCACCTAATACGCCTAACGGTCAACCCGGACCTTCGTCAGGGTAAGCTTGTCAACGGTTACGGTCAACGGTTTACCCCTTACGACTTGTTTTTTCATCCTTCTCCCGCCGTCAAAAAAACATCCAAACAAGTTGTAAATCCCCTTGAACCCTTTCACTGCAAAGCGATCTTGCACCTGTATTCCA
>CBINHQ010000192.1:0-5066 GCA_966250475.1 uncultured Chitinophagaceae bacterium | reverse complement strand
ATTTTCAATTATTAATTATTAATTATTTAATTAATAATTATCACCCCTCCATATCTTCCAACTCTCCTCCGCCTGAACTTCCAGCATTTCTCTCCCATTCCTTGTTCTCGCCCCACGGTCCTTTCCTTTCTGTAAGAATAATGATCTTTCGGGATTGTACACCACATCGAAGAGATAATGCTCCTTCCCTATTCTCTCATATGGTATCGGAGGAAATTCGTTCACCTTCGGATACGTGCCGAGTGGTGTTGTGTTGATGATGATTTTGTACTCGTCTATATTTTTTCCAACATCATCATAACTGATCGCCTGGCTTCCTTTCGGATCGCGGCTTACGAATAAATGTTCAATGCCAAGCTTATTTAGCACATAACTCACCGCCTCGGATGCGCCGCCTGTACCGAGGATCAATGCTTTCTTGACGTCGGGTCTCAAATCTTTCGTGAAGCTTTTCTCAAACCCAGTCACGTCTGTGTTGTATCCAATCAGTCGTCCCTGCGAAATCTTTATGCAGTTGCACGCATTCAATCCGGGAGGGAGAAAGTTCACATCATCCAAAAAAGGTATGACTTCGCGCTTGTATGGGATAGTGACGTTCAATCCCTCGAGAGAAGGATTGTTTTCGAGTAATTCTGTAAGCGCATCAATGTCAGGAAGGGGAAACAGGTCATACCGGCAATCCGCCAGGCCTTCCTTTCTGAATTTTTCCGTGAAGAAATCTTTCGAAAAGGAATGTGTGAGCGGATTGCCGATGAGACCGAACAGGCGCATCAGGCCTCCTTTTTATCGAGATAGAGGTTGAACGTATCGCCACGAAGACCGATACGCATGGCCTCGAGGGGAATTACTTCTGTTGGTGCGATATTGCCAAGGTTCACATTGCATCCCAGCAGTTCGATGAAGTAGAGTTGCTGTGCTTTCTGAGGCGCTTCCCAGATCACTTTCTCTCCCGGGATCTGCGTGAGAATTTCCTGCACAAGACCTTCTCTCACTTCTCCGGTTCCGCGATAGATACCCACGTTACCTGCTTCTCTCGCTTCTGCAATCACGTAAGAAGAACCGGCGCTCAATTCCGCCTTCATCAGTTCAATCCATTTGTATGGAGGGATGATGTGTGTTGCGTCCTTGCTTCCCACTTCGCTCAGCACCACGCCGTGCTTCGTGAGCTTTTCAATATATCCGCATTTCTCCGCATGAGGAATTGAGATCGATCCATCGCTCACCTCCATGTAGGAGATTCCAAAATCGCGGCAGATTTCGATGTAGTCTTCAAACTGGTTACGAATAAGAAATGCCTCGAAGAGGGTTCCACCGAAGTAAACCGGTATGTCGTACGAACGGTATACCTCGAGTTTCTCTTTAAGGTTCGGCGTTACGAATGACGTACCAAAACCGAGTTTAATTATATCAACATGAGGATGTGTGACACTGAGAAAATTCTGCGCTTCCGTTACGCTCAGGCCTTTGTCCATGACCATGGTAATACCTGAAGTTCTCGGACGCGGAAGCCTGTCCGGGATCTGGGAGAGTTTAAAATTCATTCGCATAAAATTAGATTCTTCAATAAGTATGGCCGGTGTGGCCGATTAGGACCGCGCAAAAATAGGGAAGAATCAAGCAATCGAAAGCTGACAGAGATCAGATGGCCTTATTCCTTTTGAACCTTGCGATCACATCGACCACCTGCTGGTTCTGGAGAAATGCAGGGTTCAACTCAATAAACTTCTTCACCTGCCTTGGTGCAACCGACATTGCCTGCTCGAGTCGAAGCATCGCCTCCTTCAGCTTTCCGGAACTGAGCAATACTGCTGCACGGTAATAGAGAAACAACGGCTTTCCACCTGCCGCTACTTCAGCCTCATCCACCACCTCCAGCGCCCTATCCCATTGCTCCGTCTTGAAGCAGCAACGGATCAACGCCTCCCATCCCGAAACATTTCTCGGACGAAGCCTCACCACATTCAGGAAATACTGGAACGCATCCTTGTACGCGCCCACGGCCATCTTGCACTCTCCCATCAACAAGCTGTATTCGGAGTGTTGCCTGTCGAGGCGCATGGCCACTTCGAGTTGACGCATGGCTTTCTGCCATTGCTGCTCGTTGAAATATGTGCAAGCAATCTTATAATGCAGCTTGCTTTCCTCCTGGTTAAGATGCGAAGCTTTGCGATAATAGAATCTCGCCTGTGCAAAATTCTTCATCCTGTCGTAACAATGCCCGATCGCTTCGAATATCACATCCTCTGGCTTTGATAGTTCGGTGACCTTCTCCAATGATTCAATCGCCTCTCTGTACTTGCGCAACCGAATGTAGGCATCGCCCATGTTGCGATAGGCATAATCAAACTTCTCATCGATGGTGATCGCATACTTGTAGGCATCGATTGCCTTCTCGTAAAGCTTCAATCCCTGGTAGGCAGCCGCAAGGTTGAACCATGCCAATTCATTGTAAGGATACTCGTTGATTATCGAAAGATGCAATCTGATTCCTTCTTCATTCCTTCCTGTGAAGTCAGTCCAGAAACAAATCTTATACAGCGCCTCTTCATTATTTGGTTCTTCTTCGAGCACGAGCTTGAGACAATCAAACACTTTATCGAACTCTTCGTAATCGTCATATACATCTGCCAGTTCGAAAAGTAGTTCAATGCGTTCTTCTCCCGTGAAGAGATCAAGCGCTTCTTCGAGTATCATCACCGCCTTCTCCTGCTCATCGAGTGCGAGAAGTGCGTCGGTCTTAAGAATGTAAAGATTGATGTCGCGGCTATCATACAATGCTGCCTGTTCGAGTATCGCAAGGCAGGCGCGGTATTGCCGGCTTGCGAGCAGCACATCGGCCTTCCTCACCATCAGGGTGGCGGAAAAGGGATACCGCTCAATTGCGAGTTCGGAGGCCTCGAGCGCGCGGGGCAAGTCCTCATTCTCCTCGAAATAGGTAATGATTCGATCAAATGACTCTTCTTCCAAAAATGAATGGCTGCGTCCCTGTCTTAGCTTTTCGTATTCTTTCAGTAATTCTTTTATCTGGTCTTCACTATGGTGCGAGGAATTCTCTCTCATCTGTCCCGGTTTAATTATGCCACTGTTTCAAATGGACAAAAATCTGAATATCAGGGGAGTTAACACAAACAAGTTAACAACTATTCGCTGGAAACTCTACGCGTATTTTCCCCATATGTGCAAAATTCTTCATGCTTTTTTTCAGCCTGATGTAACAATTTCGCTACTTCAGGCGTTAAGAAAGTACTAATATTCTTGATAGACGGTTTGCCTTTCTATTTCTTTTATTGTTAAATTTGCTAATAATTGAAAACTAACTTTTCCATATTGAGATCATTGAGCAAAAAGCTGGCTGTATGCGTCTTGCTTGCAAGTACCGCAATAGCTGCGTTTGCGATCACAGGAGATGGAAAGGATAAGAAGAAGACCTCCAAGAAATCCCTTCTCAAGCCCCCGGCTCCGGTAATTACTCCGGGATCATTCACGCTTAAGTCAGGCTACCAATTCCGCGGCAGCAGGGTATTCAGGGCTGAGGAAAACAAATACATCAACCTTAATACGGTTGTTAGTTTCCAGAAGGGTCACACTTCCTACATCATGCCGTTGAAGAAAAAGGTGTTGCTGAACAACAAGGTGGTGTTCAATCCCAATGCAGCTACGCGCCGCTAATTAATTCCCGCTTCCCATGCTTTCCTCGTAGGTCATTACCCTGTAACCCGATGTGGGCAGGTCGAACTTTGCTGCAGGAACAAGATTGAAGTTTATGTTTGAAACTGTGTAGATCACTCTCAATGAACCGATCGTGGCCTCGTATTGCATGGCCAGGCCGGGAAGGTTCTTGTTCAGGTACTGGAAGTCCTTGTTAACCGGTACGAGATCCCTTGTGAAATAGACCGTGAACGTGCTGCCATCCTGCAGTTTTCCCACCGCCTTTTGGCAATTGTATCCTTCAATCGTCTTATACTCGTCCTCATAAGTAAAGGTGATGCCATCGTATTTGCTGTTGGAAGCCTTCCAGTTTTCCGGCGTCATGGTGATCATGTATTTCTGCTCACCGTAGTCCTTCAGCACGGTGACCTTGCCCGTTCTTCCGTCGATGATGGTTGATTGTGTGCCGAGGGAACTGATCATTTCCGAACGGCTGGAATTTCCCTTGAGGTAGATAACGCTGGTAGCGCCATCGAGCAGGTCGGCCGCCTTCGGTTTAGTGTTGTCGGAGATAATGACAATGTCGTAGGAGATTGTCGCCTCCGTGATCTTCTTCTGCCCTACTGCCAATGCGGAAAACGCGAGGGCAGGAAGCAGCGCCAATATATAATTGAACTTTTTCATTACTGAATTTACTAATTATCTATTAGACGAGGCAGTTCCCGCCGGGTTGCAATTCAATTATCTAATTAACAAATCAGCTAACTAGCAATTAACGCCTGTTTTTCTGCTTCTGCTGCATCTCCTTCAGCTTCTTCTGCTGTTCCTGCATCTGCTCCATACGCTCCTGCCATTTGGACTTTGGCTTTGGCTTCTTCCTGTTCTCCTGAATCTTCGCGAGAATCTTATCGTGATCGATGATGTAGTTCTGGATCACAAACTGCATCGCAAGAGTTACCAGGTTCGACACAGTATAATACCATGTCAGCGCCGATGGCAGGCTGTTGAATATAAACAACAGGAAGATCGGGAAGATGTACGGCATGTACTTCAACACAGGATTGCTCTGGTCGGGAGTCATGCTCATGCTGTAGATTGAGATCAACAAGCTGGTGAGCGTGGCCGTCAGGGTAAACATGCTAAGGTGGCCCCCGAGTATTGGAATCTTGAATCCGAATTGAATTACTGCATCATAGGCAGAAAGATCGTTAGACCAAAGGAAATCTGCACCTCGTAGGTCGACGCTTGCGTTGAAGAAACTGTAGAGCGCGAAGAAGATCGGGATCTGCAGAAGTGCGGGAATACATCCTCCGAGTGGGTTTACACCTGCCTCCCTGAACAACTTCATCTGCTCCATGCTCATCGCCTGCTGATCGCCGCCATGTTTGGCCTTAAGAGCTGCAATCTCCGGTCGCAGC
>CBINHQ010000191.1:0-5102 GCA_966250475.1 uncultured Chitinophagaceae bacterium | reverse complement strand
ATTTAGGTGGTGGTCTATCTTATCAAATTACAAAAAACCTGCGACTCCAGTGTAGTTAAGCGGAGAAATGCGCTTCAACTCTTTCTTTAGCTGATTATCAATATTTAACTTATCAATGAATTTATGAATTTCTGCCTTGGTAATCTTTTCTTTTCCTCTCGTTAACTCCTTCAGGGCTTCATAAGGTTTTGGAAATTCTTCTCTTCTTAACACAGTCTGAATCGCCTCAGCCACCACCGCCCAGTTGTTCTCTAAGTCTTCAGTGATCTTCGCCTCATTCACCAGTAGCTTTGAGAGACCTTTTTCGATCGATTTCATCGCGATAATGGTATGCGCGAAGGGTACACCAATATTTCTCAAAACGGTTGAATCGGTAAGATCGCGTTGCAACCTCGAGATAGGAAGTTTTGATGAAAGATGTTCGAAGATCGCGTTGGCCATTCCAAGATTTCCTTCCGCGTTTTCGAAATCGATTGGGTTAACCTTGTGCGGCATAGCGGATGAGCCCACTTCACCCTTGCGCGTCTTCTGTCTGAAGTATTCAAGCGAAACATACGTCCAAACGTCGCGGCAGAAATCAACAAGGATGTTATTTATCCTCTTCATGCAATCGAAATGTGCGGCAAGGTTATCGTAGTGTTCGATCTGCGTAGTGTATTGCTGTCTTGTCAGTCCCAGGCTTGCAACGAAATCATTTCCGAACTTAACCCAATTGAACTTGGGGAATGCAACAACGTGTGCATTGAAGTTGCCGGTAGCGCCACCAAACTTCGCGCTGAAGGGAATGTAGATGAGCTGATCGACCTGGTTGCGGATTCGCTCTACAAACACCATTATCTCTTTGCCAAGAGTGGTAGGACTGGCCGGCTGTCCATGAGTACGCGCCAGCATAGGTATCGATTTCCAATTTTCTGCCATCAACTCGAGTTGCTTACAGAGGTTGAGAATGGAAGGAAGATATTCGTATTCTATCGCGTGTTTCCAGAGTAATGGAATCGCGGTATTGTTCACATCTTGTGAAGTCAGGCCAAAATGCACCCATTCTGAAACAGCCTTGCCACCAGATTTCTCCAATTCGCCTTTGATGAAGTATTCAACCGCCTTCACGTCGTGGTTAGTGGTGAATTCAGTCTGTTTGATCTCCTGGGCGTCTTCAGGGCCGAAATCATCCACCAACTTGCGCAGGTGCTTTCTCGCCTTCTGGCTAAGGGTAAAGAATTTCTTCTTTTCAAGGAACAGGAGGTATTCCACCTCTACCAGTACCCTGTATTTCATGAGTCCCGATTCGGAAAAGTATTCGTCCAGGTGCTGAACCTGTTTCCGGTAGCGCCCATCGATGGCGGAAATCGCAGTCAGTGAACTTAGCTCCATCAGAAGTGTTTAAGTATTTGGCAAGGCAGAACAGGATTCAGCGCTTACATTTGCGGCAAAGATAAACACATCAGTTCAGTGGCAGAAGACAATAATCAACCTACCCGCCCTGGAAAGATCAGGGTGGGTATCGTAAAATACCTCAATGCAAGACCCCTCAACTATGGCATTGAGCGTTCGCCCATCAGGCAACAGATCGAATTAATTCCCGAATATCCGGCCAGGGTAGCACAGATGCTTCTCAACGATGAGATCGATGTTGGACTCGTACCAGTGGGCATCCTCCCCCAATTGTCGGAGTGGCATCTGGTAGGTGACTATTGTATCAGCACAGACGGAGAAGTCGCCTCTGTATGTTTGTTCAGCGAAGTTCCGGTGGAAGAAGTCACAAAGGTCTATCTCGATTACCAGAGCCGCACTTCCGTTGCACTGCTTAAATGGCTGATGAAAGAATCATGGGGAATTAATCCGGAACTCATAGCCGCAGAGGATGAGACTTACAGGGAAAAGATCAGCGGTACCACAGCCGGACTCGTTATTGGCGACCGTGCACTCGAACAACGAAGTGTTTCAACTTTCATATATGATCTCGGAACAGAATGGAAATCGCTCACGGGTCTTCCTTTCGTGTTTGCCGCCTGGATAAGCAAGAAGCAGATGCCCGAATGGTTCGTGGAAGCATTCAATGAGGCAAATGGCATCGGGCTATCGCATATCGATGAGATCATTGCCGCGCATCCTTTTGATAGTTACGACCTGAAGAAATATTTTTCGCTACACCTGAGCTATCGCCTGGATGATCGCAAGCGAAAGGGCATGGATAAATTTCTCAGCGTGCTGGAGAATGCCTGACCTCTTTGAACTAACATTTTCTAAAGCTCAATAACGCGGGCAAAGGCTTTACATTTGCATCAAACAACAAGGTTTAATGAAAAAGGCGCTCATAACAGGTATTACCGGCCAGGATGGAGCATATCTTGCCGAACTGCTTCTCTCAAAAGGATATGAAGTGCATGGCATAAAGCGAAGGACCTCGCTGATCAATACGCAGCGTGTAGATCACCTCTACCAGGATCCACATGAGAAGAATCTTCGCATGATACTTCATTACGGCGATCTTACAGATTCGACGAATGTTATACGCATCATTCAGCAGGTGCAGCCTGATGAGATCTACAATCTGGGTGCGATGAGTCATGTGCACGTGAGCTTCGAGGAACCGGAATATGTGGCCAACACCGATGCTGTAGGAACATTGCGAATATTGGAAGCGGTGCGCATCCTCGGTCTCGAGAAGAAGACAAAGATTTACCAGGCATCTACGTCTGAACTCTATGGTAAGGTGCAGGCGGTACCACAAACGGAAACGACACCTTTCTATCCGCGGTCACCCTATGGCGTGGCTAAACTCTATGCATACTGGATCACGGTAAACTATCGCGAAGCATATGGAATGTTTGCCTGCAACGGAATTCTCTTCAATCATGAAAGTCCATTGCGGGGAGAAACATTTGTTACAAGGAAGATCACCCGTGGAGTGGCGGAGATTGTGTTGGGGTTGAAGAACAAACTCTGGCTGGGCAATCTCTCCGCGAGCCGTGACTGGGGGCATGCAAAGGACTATGTCGATGCAATGTGGAGAATGCTTCAACAGGATGTGCCGGAAGATTTTGTGATTGCAACGGGAGTGACTACTACGGTAAGGGATTTCGTGAAGATGGCCTTTGCCGAGGCGAAGGTAGAAGTGGAGTTCACAGGAGAAGGAGAGAATGAGCAGGCAAGGGTGACGTCAGTAGTCGATCCTTCTATCAATCTGAAGAAAGGCGATGTGGTGGTTGAGGTCGACAAACGATACTTCCGTCCAACCGAAGTTGATTTGTTGATCGGCGATGCGACCAAGGCACGGACAAAACTTGGCTGGAAGCCCGCCCATAGTCTCAACGATCTGGTGAGTGAAATGGTGAAGGCGGATATTGAACATTTTAAGAAGGATGTGATCCTGAAGGAACAGGGTTATCAAACAATCAGGCAATTCGAATGATGGATAAGCAAAGCAGGATATATGTGGCCGGTCACCGGGGAATGGTGGGCTCGGCAATTGTTCGCAATCTCGAAGCAGCGGGGTACACGAAGATCATCAAGCGCACATCGAAGGAACTTGATCTGAGGAACCAGGCTGCCGTGAACGAATTCTTCGAGCAGGAGAAGCCGGAGTATGTCTTTCTTGCAGCAGCGAAGGTGGGCGGCATCATGGCAAATAATACTTATCGTGCAGAGTTTCTTTATGATAATCTCATAATGGAAGCGAACGTGATCCATGCCGCGCATACGAACAAGGTGAAGAAATTATTATTCCTCGGAAGCTCATGCATCTATCCCAAGCTTGCACCGCAGCCATTGAAGGAGGAGTATTTGCTTACGGGATTGCTCGAACCGACAAACGAGCCGTATGCGATAGCGAAGATCGCGGGCATAAAACTTTGCGAGGCATACAGGGATCAATATGGCGATGATTTCATTTCCGCCATGCCGACCAACCTGTATGGGCCTGGAGATAATTATCATCTCGAGAATTCCCATGTGATACCCGCCATGCTCAGGAAGTTTCATGAGGCGAAGGAAGAGGGAAGGGGTTATGTGGAATTGTGGGGAACCGGTTCACCTCTTCGTGAGTTCATGTTCGTGGACGACCTTGCCGATGCATGTGTTTTCCTGATGAAGAACTATAACGAAAAATTATTCATGAATGTTGGGACTGGCGAGGAAGTCACCATAAAAGAACTTGCCGAAACCATCAGGGATGTGGTTGGATTTAGAGGGGGGATTAAGTTTGATTCTTCAAAGCCCGATGGCACCCCGAGGAAGTTGATGGATAGTTCGAGGTTGCACAAACTCGGTTGGCGTCATAAAAAAAACCTGAAAGAAGGCTTAGCAGAAACTTACGCCCTCTTCCAGGATTCAAATTACGTGACACGGTAGACTATTGAACCGGTATGTACTGCACAGTCGCAAGTACGTTGTTTCCCGATTCTTCGTAGTAAATGGTGTGCGTGAAGCTATTTTCTGTAATGTTTACAAAAGCGTAATTAAGCGTAACCGGAACGCCGTAATCTACAACGAGGGTGATTTTGCTTTCATCGCCCGGGGCAAATTGCCAAGTCATTGGGTAAGTGTCGTCCAGGGGATCTTTAAATGTTCCCGTTCCATCTGTATTGAAAACAAGACGTGCAATAGAATAATCACTTCCCGTATTGTTCATTCCATTCTTCACATAACGTGTTTGGCTGTTTCCGCGCTGTTGGATTAATTCTTTAACCTGCCATACAGAACCGGTTAGCATTTCTGTGTTTGTGGGAGGTGGTGGCGGCGGTGTGGTATCGTCATTGTCATTATCTTTTGTGCAGGCTGTCATCACCAATGACAAGCACAGGGCAAGCAGGGTTGAATTTCTCATGGTAAAACTTTAGTTAGAATTGGAGCGAAAGGTCTTAAAAAGTTGCCATAAACGCTAGTTTAAAACTGAAGATTCTCAGATTCGTAGCCAATTAGCAGGGAATAAGTCGTAGGTTTTTATAGAAGAAACTGCAAACCAATTTGTTGGCGCAATCACAATTTTACCAGGATTTCTATTAAGCCAAGCTGCCCACCAGCTGAAACTGCTGTTGGCAATGATGTTGTGCCTGCATGAAGACATCAGGAAAAAATCCTCAATCGCAGATTTTGTATGATAC
>CBINHQ010000190.1:0-5145 GCA_966250475.1 uncultured Chitinophagaceae bacterium | reverse complement strand
ATTTCAGTTCCGGCATGTTGTCCAAAATTGGAATTCAGAAAGCAAGAGTTTATCTCAGCGGTCAGAACGTGAAGACATGGAGCAAGGTCACCGGTTATTCGCCCGAGCCTTTGATCGGAAGCATTCTTGGAGGCGGCGCCGACAATGGTGCGTATCCTGTGCCTTCGATCTATTCATTGGGAATTAATGTTACTTTTTAAAACTCTATCATATGCGTTTAGTCAAAATATTCAACAAACATTCAGCGCTGTTCATCGCATCGGCATTATTGCTGATGGCAACGACAGGCTGTAAGCGATTCCTGGATACAGAACGCCAGGGAGGTTACGACGCGGAGAACTATCCATACCCGGGAGGTTCCGGTCCTTACGACCAGTTCATATTCGGTGCATACAACGAGCTGCGCTCATTCAATGTGCACAGCCAGTCGTTCATTGCAGCTACCAGCATCAGGAGTGATGATGCCGACAAGGGAAGCACACCTGCAGACGGTGGCGCCAATGCAATCGACATGGATAACTTTCCTGTGTCACCAAGCAATGGTTATTGCAATACGCTTTGGCTGGGATATTATTCTCTCATCAACAAATGCAATTCCACGATCAAGGAAGTGAACTCAAATCCGAACATCGTTGCTCCTGACAATATCAAGCAGCAGACGATTGGTGAAGCAAGATTCCTTCGCGGATATGGATACTTCATGCTGGTGCGTTTGTTTGGTCGCGTGCCGCTGATCGATACGCTCTTCGAGGATCCTGCCCAACAGAACAACATTCCGCAGAGCGGGCCTGCAGAGATCTATGCATTCATCGAAAATGATCTGATGTTTGCTGCAGCGAATCTTCCCCAAAGTTGGGATGCAAAATTCGTAGGCAGGGCCACAAGCGGCGCTGCAAATGGATTGCTGGCGAAGGTCTATCTCACTCAGCAGAAGTGGGCATTGGCAAAGGCTGCGGCAAACCAGGTGATCATGTCTGGAGAATATGACCTCAGCACTCCTTATGACAAGATATTCCGCGAGGAAGGAGAGAACAGCAAGGAATCCATCTTCGAAGTGCAGGCAACGGCATCGGCGGCGATACCAACCGCAAATGGCGTGCAGTATGCTCCGATCCAGGGCATACGCGGTTCAGGAGCATGGGACCTCGGTTGGGGATGGAATACTCCGAGCACTTATCTCGAAGCGGCGTATGAGGCAAACGATCCGAGAAGAGAAAGAACCATTCTCTACACGAGCCCTGGTTCAACCACGATCTATGGCGAGCCATTGCCTGCAGGCCTTCCAAATCCCCGGTACAACAATAAAGTTTATTCCAATCCTGCAATTCGAGCGGCAGTGTTGAACCGCTTTGGCTGGTGGATGAATGTGCGTCTTCTTCGTTATGCCGATGTGGTGTTAATGTATGCCGAAGCATCCAACGAATTGGGTGGCACAGACAATATCGATGATGCACTCGAGGCATTGAACAGCGTGAGAGCAAGAGCAAGAATGGGAGCGCCTGCGGGAACGCTTCCCGACATCACCACTACTGACCAGGGAGAATTGCGCGATGCAATCCGCCAGGAGCGCCGCGTGGAGCTCGGCATGGAGCACGACCGCTTCTTCGACATCGTTCGTTGGGGAATTGCACAAGATGCATTGCATGCGGCAGGCAAGACAAACTTCAATGGTACCAGAGATGTATTGCTGCCGATTCCGCAGACACAGATCGACCTTAGCGCCGGTGTGCTGACTCAAAATTTCGGGTATTGATTTAATGACTGAAAAAATTATAAAATGAAATTCACGACATCATATATCAAAACCGGGATGGCAGGACTTGTGTTCGTTGCCCTTGCGGCATCTTGCAAGAAGGATGGCAATCCCAACGATCTTCCTGCCGTAGATCCGGGCCAGTATGAAGGAACCATCGACGGCTTCCATAGCTCGGACGAAGTGTTTCCTGAAGACCTGGTAGCGTACTGGAGCTTCGACGATACCAAGAATGAAATAAAAACCGGAACAGCTCCAACATCATCGGTGAACGACAGCTATGTGACCGATGCTGTGAGAGGTAAGGCTCTCAGCCTCGCTGCGGGGTATCTCTATTATGCGACTCAGTTCGATGCTTTCAAGACAGACAACCTGAAGAACTGGTCTCTCAGCGCCTGGGTTAAGTTGAAGAACAACGGCTCAAAGAGAACCATGGTTTTTCAGATGGCAAGGCCCGGTGTGTTCAATGGCAATATCAATTTTGCCTTGAATACGCAGAGCTATCCTGCCACGAATGATTCTGTACTTCGCATTCAACCCACATTCTCCACTGTAGGTGGCGGCACGCAGGATAATCTCAACAACGTGCTCGACAAGACTGACCTGAATGAATGGGTGCATATTGTACTTACATACGATTTCGCAACCGGTGTGTTCAACAACTGGATGAATGGCGTGAAGGTGGGTAACTTCCCCAACCGTGGTGTGGGCAACAATTCATTCAAATCGTATGAGCCCAGCGAGGTATTCTTCGGCGCTAATTACAACGCGGCGGGAATGCCTGTGAACGCGGATGTGAACTTCGCACCGATGACGGGTTTGCTGGACGAAGTGCGAATCTATGATCGTACACTTCCGGATGCATTCATCAAGGCGTTGTACAATCTCGGATTGGCGAACAAATAGTTAAGGCCGCTAAATACTGCTTCCAGGAAGAGAGAAGATTGCATGGATTTTGTGACCTCCTCATTCCTGGGAGCATTTTTTTTGAGAAATTTTCTTCGACAGACAACTTAATTCATCATCATGATACTGAAACGAAATTTCCTTGTTCCATTAGCGGCAGTTGCAATCCTCAGTTCCTGCGATCCGTCATCGAAGGTGGCGAAAACAGAAAATGAGGTTTTGTCTCCCGCCGACACGGCATTGTTCAGAACCGTGCAGCAGCAAACTTTCAGTTATTTCTGGGAAGGCGCTGAACCCAATAGTGGATTAGCAAGAGAGAGACTGCACGTCGATAATATTTACCCGCAGAATGATAAGCACATCGTCACGAGTGGAGGCGGAGGTTTTGGAGTGATGGCCATTCTCGTAGGAATTGAACGCGGATTCATCACTAGGGCGCAAGGCATTGAAAGGCTCGACAGGATACTTCGTTTTCTCGAGACCTCCGATCGCTTTCACGGAGTGTGGCCGCATTGGTGGGATGGAGAAACAGGAAAGGTGAAGCCATTCAGCAAGAAGGATGATGGAGGCGATCTTGTTGAGACATCCTTCATGGCGCAGGGTCTGCTTTGCGTGCGTCAGTACTTCATGAATGGAAGTGAGGAAGAGCGTTCTCTCGCGATGAGGGCGGACAATCTTTGGAAGGGCATCGACTTCGACTGGTATCGAAATGGTAAGGATATTCTGTACTGGCACTGGAGTCCTAATTATGGATGGGAAATGAATTTCGGTGTGAGGGGGTACAATGAATGTCTCATCATGTATGTGCTGGCGGCCTCGTCGCCTACGCACCCTGTGCCTGCATCAGTGTATCATGCGGGATGGGCGGACAATGGAAAGATCAATGATGCGCACAAGCCGGATAGTGTTGCCGAAAGATTTCCCTACAGGTTACAGATGAAGCACCAGGGTGATGCGTTCAATGGCGGTCCGTTGTTCTGGGCGCACTATTCCTATCTGGGTCTCGACCCGCGCGGGTTGAAGGATCGTTATGCGGATTATTGGGAGGAGAACAAGAATCAGGCGTTGATCAACTATAATTGGTGCGTGGAGAATCCGAAAGGATTCAAAGGTTATGGTCCCGATAGCTGGGGTCTCACTTCGAGTTATTCGGTGCGCGGATATGCTGGTCATGCGCCAACGATGAAGAGGGATTTGGGAGTGATATCACCGACGGCTGCGCTTTCTTCATTTCCTTACACACCGAAGGAATCGCTTGCTGCGATGAAGCATTGGTACAATGATATGAAGGATAAGATTTGGGGACAGTATGGATTCTATGATGCGTTCAGCGAGACGGCGAACTGGTATCCTCAGCGTTATCTCGCCATCGACCAGGGTCCCATTGTGGTGATGATGGAAAATTATCGCACAGGATTGCTCTGGAATTTATTCATGAGTAGTCCCGAGATACAATCAGGATTAAAGAAACTCGGATTTCAAAGCCCCCATCTTAAATGAGACAAAAAATAAATTCTGCAATTGCGGCAATAGTTTTCGCGCTTCTGCTTGCTTCCTGTTCGCCTAGGGTTCACCAGGCAAGAATCGTTTTGCTGCCGGACACACAGACCTATGCGGAGAAATTCCCGCACGTACTCGACTCGCAGATACGCTGGATTGAAAGAAATGCGGACAGTATTTCATTCGTTTTGCAGCAGGGCGATCTCACGCAAAACAACAGTGACAAGGAATGGCAGATCATTCAGAATGCATTCACGAGGCTTGAAGGAAAGCTGCCGTATGTGCTTGCGGTTGGCAACCATGATATGGGAAGCGTGCCTGGCAAGTTTGCGGATGTGCGAAACACAAGTTTGTACAACCAGTATTTTCCTGTGGAGAAGATGAAGAGTCTGCCGGGATTTGGGGGACTTGCAGAAGAAGGAAGGATGGAGAATGCTTTCTATACATTTCGCACTGGAAAAGTCGAGTGGCTGGTACTGACGCTGGAGTTTGGTCCGCGCAACAGCATACTCGACTGGGCCAACAAAATTGTTAGCGAGCATCCGAATCATCTTGTCATTCTCAACACTCATAGCTACATGTATTCAGATAGCACGCGACAGGGGCCGGGGGATCACTGGAGGCCGCAGGCATATGGAGTGGGGAAGGATAGGGGTGATTCGAGTGTGAACGATGGTGAGGATATCTGGAGAAAGTTCGTGAAGCTCCATCCCAACATCCGGTTTGTGTTTTCAGGTCATGTACTTAATGGAGGAGTTGGCACACTCGTAAGCTTTAACCAGGAGGGATATCCCGTCTACCAATTTCTCGCAAATTACCAGGAAGGAGTGAAGGGTTCGCAAAATGGAGGGAATGGTTGGCTGAGGATAATTGATTTGGATATTAAGAAGAAAACAATCAGGGTTCGAACGTATTCACCATTTCTTGATAAATATAATGAGGACCCAGCGCAGGAGTTTATTATCAGAGAAGCGCATTTTAATTGA
>CBINHQ010000189.1:0-5163 GCA_966250475.1 uncultured Chitinophagaceae bacterium | reverse complement strand
GGAGAAAGTTCCCCTGCGCACATCCTGTCCGCTCATGCGCACATCCTTTCCTTCTAGTAAGAGGCTGCCGTATGCAAGCAACTCAGCCGTTGCCCAGTCGACCTTCTGCTCTGTTTCGAACAGCTTGACTTTATCGTGCAGTATCTTCTCTATTTTGCGAAGCGGCTTGATCTCTTCAGGCCACTTCATGAGCGCTTCGAATATTTTCTTGAAGTCGTCGTTTGAAATCGCTTTTACAGGAGAAGCATCGAAATCTTCCGGTGTAGCGTGCCTCAGGCTCTTCCACCATTTCTCGGGTTCCTGGTAGTGATATGGCAGAGGATTCTGCTTTACGTCATCCAATCGCTCCTGGAGATCAGACCAAAACTTCTTCTCCATTTCCTTCGCGAGCTCCTGCGCATCCTCTTCACCATTCTCGAGAAGGTACTTGATGTAAACTTCGCGTGGATTGGGATGTTTACCGATCAGCGCATACAGTGTAGGCTGCGTGAACTTCGGATCATCTCCTTCATTGTGTCCATGCCTGCGATAGCAAACCATGTCGATGAACACATCTGTGTTGAACTTCTGGCGATACTGCATCGCGATCTCGGCACATTTCACTACGGCTTCGGGATCGTCGCCATTCACATGAAACACGGGAGCCTGTATTGCTGCGGCGAGAGAGGTACAGTAATCGGAACTCCTTGCGTCGTCGAAGTCGGTTGTGAAACCAATCTGGTTGTTGATCACGAAGTGAATTGTTCCACCAGTGTAATATCCTTTGAGGTTGCTCATCTGCAGCACCTCGTACACGATTCCTTGCCCTGCGAGAGAAGCATCACCATGAATGAGGATCGGAAGAATCTTGTCGTATTCTGATTCATACAGCACGTCGGCCTTCGCTCTTGCAAAACCAACAACTACAGGATCGACAGCCTCGAGATGCGAAGGGTTTGGCATCAGTTTGAGATGAATAGTATTGCCTTCAGGAGTCTTCAGTTCGCTACCATAGCCCATGTGATACTTCACATCGCCGCTGCCCATGGTCTGATCGACTTTTGCGGTGCCTTCAAATTCGCTGAAGATTTGTTCATAGGTCTTGCCCATCACGTTTGCAAGCACGTTCAATCTTCCGCGATGCGCCATGCCGATCACCACTTCCTGCACATCGTTCTTAGCAGCCATGTTGATGATGGCGTCGAGTGCGGCAATGGTAGTCTCACCTCCTTCGAGGGAAAATCTTTTTTGCCCGACGTATTTCGTGTGAAGGAATTTCTCGAACATCACGCCTTCGTTCAGCTTCTCCAAAATCCTCTTCTTCTTTTCGAGGGGAAGCGGATTCACAAAATCCTTCTCCATCGCGGTGGTGAGGAAATCAACCTTCTCCTGATTGCTGATGTATTTGAATTCGATCACCACATTAGAAGCATAGCACCTCTTTAGGTGATCGAGGATCTTTCTGAGCGTGGTGTTTCCGAGCCCGAGCAATGTACCGGCCTGGTAGGTCTTGTCGAGATCTTCCTCGCTGAGACCGAAGAACCCAAGGTCGAGGTTGGCGCCACGATCCTTCCGTTCGCGGATGGGATTTGTCTTCGCGATCAGGTGTCCCTTGTTGCGGTAGCCCAGGATCAGGCGGTAGACCCTGATTTCCTTCATCCAGTCGTATTCCGCGGGTGGCTCCTGCAGGGTGGCCTCGAGGCCGGAACCCGCTTTGGCCGTGCCATTCGCCCCAGCCTTTGCTCCGACAGCGAAATCGAAGCCTTCGAAAAATTTACGGAGTTCAGGGTCAACGGATTCGGGATTAGAGAGAAAGTCCCGGTACATATTTTCAATAAATTCCGGGTGTGAGTTCGTGATATAAGAAAAATCCTTCATTCAAGGAGGTTTTAAAATCTGCTATCGGAGCACAAATATCGCTTTTAAAGATGAGATTCTGAGTTTAGTTAACTGGTTGATTAATTGCGGGGTTTAAGGGCTAATTTGCAGGCGGAAAAAGGGTCCGCTAAAAAAAGATGGCGGGGAGGGAAATTTTCACTCGAAACCCTTACCTTTGCACTCCTTAAAACAGAATTTCAATGGCAAATCATAAGGCAACGAAGAAAGATATGCGTCAGGCTGCAAAGCGTCGTGATCGTAACAAATACTATGGTAAGACCACCCGTAATGCAATCCGCGACCTGAGGAAGAAAGAAGGCAAGGAAATGCTGGAGAATCTGCCTGCAGTTGCCAGCATGATCGACAAGCTTGCAAAGCGTGGCATCATCCACCGCAACAAGGCTGCAAACCTCAAGAGCAAATTAGCAAAGAAGGCTAACGCACCGAAATAAGTACGAAGAGATTTATGTAAGAAGAGGCATTCCGAATGGAATGCCTTTTTTCGTTGGCCGTGGACCGTTGACCGTGGACCGTTGACCGTGGACCGTTGACCGTTGACCGTGGACCGTCCTGAGATGAGGGATGAGAGATGAGGGATGAGAGACTTAAATCCTTGGAATCAATCCAGAATTGAGAGTGTCTTCATTTCTAAATAGGCATAGCACTACGAAAATCAGACTACTTTCATTTTCAAATTTTCAAATTTTCAAATTCCCCATTAACTAATTACCTAATTAGCTAATTAATTAATTAAACCGGATTTCTTACCTTAACCAACAAAACTCCATGCGTCTCACATTCCTTCTCTTCGCATTACTTCTTTCATTCGTTTCTCAATCACAAGAAAAATTCCTGACTGAGTTTGAAAAATCGGGAGGGAAGCAGACGCCGACCTACCACGAGATCATAAAATGGTGGCAGAAGCTGGATCAGCAATCGGGCAAGGTGAAGATGCTGGAGATGGGAATGACGGATGCGGGTTATCCGCTTCACCTTGTAGTTGTGGCTAATAACGGCGATTACAATTTCAATTCGATTCGCAAGAACAACAAACGAGTCATCCTCATCAACAATGGCATTCATCCCGGCGAACCCGACGGCATCGATGCAAGCATGTTGCTTGTGAGGGATATCGTCACCAATAAATTCAAGATCCCCGACAACATCGTGCTCGCGATTATTCCCGTCTACAACATCGGAGGATGCCTTAACCGAAGCGAGAATTACCGCGTTGATCAAAACGGTCCGGATGAATTTGGTTTCAGAGGCAACTCACAGAACTACGACCTCAACCGCGACTTCATCAAATGTGATTCGAAGGACGCGAGAGCATTCACATCAATCTTCCATCTCACCGATCCCGATGTGTTTGTCGACAACCACGTGAGTAACGGCGCGGATTACCAGCATGTGATGACACTGCTCACCACGCAACACAACAAGCTCGGCGGAAAGATGGGCGAATACATGGAGAAGAATTTCGAACCTTCACTCTACGCTGCAATGAAGCGCAAAGGATACGACCTGGTTCCTTACGTGAATGTATGGGGAGATGTGCCCGAAAACGGGTGGCAGCAATTCTTCGACAGCCCGCGCTATTCGAGCGGGTTTGCCGCTCTCTGGCATTCATTTTCCTTCACTCCAGAAACGCACATGCTAAAGCCCTACCCCGTTCGCGTAAAGGCTACGTATGCATTGATGCAATGCTTCATCGAGTTCACCGCTGCAAACAGCGAAGAGATAAAGAAATTGAGAGATCAGCAACGGACTGCAGCATTGAACGCAACCGAACTTCCCGTGCGCTGGACCTGGGACAAAGAACAATACAAGCTGATTGACTTCAAAGGTTATGAGCATGGCTATAAGACAAGCCTCGTTTCAAATCTTCCGAGGCTTTTCTACGATACTACTAAGCCCTACGAGATGAAGATTAAACTTTTCAACCACTACAAGCCTTCTGTAATGGTGAAGCGTCCTATTGCATACATCATTCCGCAGGGATGGTGGAAGGTGACTGAACTCTTACAATTGAACAAGGTGAAAATGCGCAGGCTCACTCGCGATACAATCGTAGAGGTGGAACAATATTACATCGATGACTACAAATCATCGATGAGGCCATTCGAGGGACACCATCTCAACAGCGATGTCAAACTGGAGAAGTCTGTGGTCAAAAGACAATTCAGAAAGGGCGACTGGTACATTCCAATGAACCAGGCGGCCAACAGGTTCCTGATGGAAGTACTCGAGCCGGAATCGATGGATTCATATTTCGCTTGGAATTTCTTCGATCCAATTCTCGGACAAAAGGAAGGATTCTCCGACTATGTGTTCGAAGACAAGGCCGCGGAATATCTAGCGCAGAATGCGGAGTTGAAATCAAGACTTGAAGAGAGGAGAAAGACCGATACCACTTTCGCGAAGAGCGCTAGAGCTCAACTGGGTTTTGTTTTTCAAAACTCACCATGGTATGAACCTGATCACCTTCGTTATCCTGTGTATCGTGTTCTTTAGGTGTTTGCTCCTTGCGATCGATTCTTTTGAAGAGTACACGACCGAGAATCAGGCTGGTCAGTAACACAACGATGCTGAGATAACCAAGCCATTCGAAGTTCCGGATGTGTCCGGCTTTGTCTTTCACTACCACTAATCCTGCAATGGTTGATGCCAGGAAGGTTCCAAATTGTTGTATGCTTCCGTTGAAACTCATGTAGCTTCCGCGTTGTTCTGACTTCACAACTTCGCTGATCATTGCCTGTGCGGTCACGGCTCTGCCTGTGGCGAGGATAAACCATACTGCGAAGAATAGCAGCACGAGTGCGAACGGCACATCCGGCATGCTTGTTATGAGGATGACCATGAAGAGTGAAAGGAAGACCGACCATGAGAATACAGGAAGTTTACCCGTCTTGTCTGCAAAGCGTCCGAGATAGATCGCGGCGCAGAAGGAAGCGAGTCCGCCTGCGAGGTAGATCATCGGCGTTTGATGCTTCGAGAAACCTTTGTTGAACTCGAGGTAAGGATTGATGAAGGGAATGATGAGGAAATGTCCGATCATCAGCAAGCCTGAGAACATCAGCGCCGAACGCTGACCGCGGCTTGCGAGCAGGGTCTTCAGTGCGTACAATGGATCTTGCCTCTTGCCGGAGTTGCTGATGTGCTGGTTCATCGGCGGGATGAACTTGTTGATCATTGGTATCAGCACAATGCCGATGATGCCGACAAAGAGAAAAGGAATATGCCAGTTGAAATTGAAGATGTTTGTGAGATAGAGTGAGAACGGGACGCCGATGGTAGAGGCTACGG
>CBINHQ010000188.1:0-5181 GCA_966250475.1 uncultured Chitinophagaceae bacterium | reverse complement strand
CGAACTTCGTCGAAGTACAGCACACGTCGTTCCGTAGTTGAGGATTGATCCAACCAGCCGAATTTGTTTATGCCGAGTTTGAAATAACTTCCCTCGGGCGGGCATGAAATGAAGTTCTTCCTGTCGATCATCAATTCTCCATTCTTCCACACCTGGAGAAATCCGGAATTATCATTCACCCATTTCACATGAATGATCCAGGATATCCATTCATTGGAGATGATCGGACCGAGATCGTGATACACATTCTTCGCCGATCCCCCCGCATTTGTCTGAAACACGAATCGCCCGCCTGAAGTCCATAGCGCTGCAGTGGCTGTGCCATTCAAATTATTAGGATGCCATTGAAACACGTGTTCACCTGCGTTGTCATCAATCCAGTCTTCGAGATACATGTTGAATCCATACCATCTTATCGATCCGGGTTGATCTGGCTTTAGCACTAATTCAGAGCGAATGGATTTGCTGGTCTTTGGATCTGATTTTCGCACTTCGAGTCGAAGGGATTTTCTCCCATCCGTGCTTTGTTCATCGCTTACCTGGAGGGAATGCTTGCAGCAATGCTGATCGATCGCCCATCCTTTGAAAGGTTCATTATCCTCGAAGGTTGATTCGAACATCGCCATCTGGGTGATGCCGCCCCTGTCGCAGGCCGAAAGAAATACGCAGAGCGCACAGGTATAGAGGATACGAAGCATCAATATCAATCAAATTGAAATGAAGAAAGCGAAGAGACTTGCACCTCCTGCTGTTCACCTTTCGATAGGTTGCGCACAAGACAGATGCCTGATTCTATTTCCTTCGAGCCCATGATGATCACATAAGGAATATTCTTCCTCTCCGCGTATTTGAACTGTTTGTCGAACTTCGATTGCTCGTGATAAATCTCAGAAGCAATTCCCCTTTCGCGCAAGCTAAAAAGCAAGGGCATTGCCTTCCTGCATTCCGCTTCGCCAAGATTGAAGAACAATACCTTCGTTCCTCCAGCGGTTTCTGCAGGAAAAAGATTGAGGTCTTCCATTACGTCGTAAATCCTGTCTACGCCGAACGAAATTCCCACACCGGGAATATTCGGAACACCAAACGTGCCTGTGAGATCATCATACCTTCCTCCGCCTCCAATGCTTCCCATCTTCGCGTTTACCGCGGTTACTTCAAAAATGATTCCGGTGTAGTAATTCAGTCCACGTGCCAGAGTGAAATCGGGAACAACCTTCGACTTCTCCGGCAGCAACCCTAGCAGGTATTCGAGGTCGCCGATTCCCGTTCTTGCAGTTTCATTTTCGCCGAAGAATTTCTTCGCTCCGTTTATTTTCTCTGAGGTATTGCCGCCAATCAATAAGTATTCTTCAACCTTTCTTACCATTTCTGCCGTGAGACCTTTGCGGCTCAATTCTTCCTTCACCTTCTCCATTCCAATCTTATCCAGCTTATCGATGGCAACAGTAATTGGAATGAGCAGCTCAGGTGCGCCGATCGCTTCCGCGAGAGCAGATAATATCTTTCTGTGATTGATCTTCACTTCAACCTCGATTCCGAGTTTCGAGAATACATCGAGATAAATTTGAGCAAGTTCTACTTCATTCAACAAAGACTTACTTCCCACTACGTCAGCATCACACTGGAAAAACTCGCGATAGCGACCTCGCTGCGGCCTGTCCGCGCGCCACACCGGTTGTACCTGGTATCGCTTAAATGGAAATGTAAGCTGGCCGTGATTCATGGCCACGTACCGAGCGAAAGGAATGGTGAGATCGTATCGAAGCGCACGCTCGGTAAGATCCTTGTCGTTCTTTCCCTCCATCAATTTTTCAAACGCGGCCCTTGCCTTGTCCTGATTCTTTGGATCGTTTAATCCATTGTTGAGGATCTTAAATATCAGCCTGTCGCCTTCCTCTCCATATTTGCCCATCAATGTTTCCAGGTTCTCCATTGCAGGAGTCTCCAGCGGTTGAAAGCCGTACAACTCGAATACAGAGCGAATAGTTTGAAGAATGTAATTTCTCTTTCGCACCGTTTCCGGTCCAAAATCTCGCGTGCCTTGCGGGAGTGATGGTTTAGCCATTTTGACTGGTGGATTTGGATGATGAGTTAACGGTGTGATTCATGATTATGCTTTCACAGAGTTCATCGATGAGTTGATACACTTCATGGTAGCCTTCTTCTGCACCATACCATGGATCGGGTACATCGAGGTTTTCTCCCGGATAGCGCTCGTTCATCATCAGCCTCACCTTCGAAGCGTCAAATTTCTTTCCTGCAATCCTGCGAATATCATCGAGCACATCATTTGCCAATGCATAGATGATGTCGAACCGCTGGAAGTCCTCCGGCACAAATCTTCTCGCACGCTGGTTGCAGATGTCGAGTCCGTTCAATCTCGCTACTTTCTGCGACAATTTATGTGGAGGCTCACCTATGTGATAGCTGTTCGTTCCTGCGCTTTCCACAACCCAGTCGAGACCTGAATTCGCCGCCTTATGTTGTAAAATTCCTTCAGCCAGGGGGCTGCGGCAGATATTCCCGAGGCATACCATCAAAATCTTCATGCGTGCAAAGATAATTGGCTAAATAGCTAATTAGCCAATTAACCAATTAGTTAATTATTAATTGAGGGTTGTGGATTAGGTAGCCCCCTGCATCTTAATGTTATAATAATCCTTCAATGACAGTAAAATTCGATAATTTGCTACCCCCTGAAAAGATGAATAAGATGGATGATTACGAATTGCGCAAGCGCAGGCAGATAGGGTTGATGAAATCACTCCTCGATTATGGCATCGGCATCATGATTATCATTGCCGGATTGTTCCTGTTCTTTCGTGATAAGATGGATCTCGAGTTTAATGAGATTTTCCCACCCAATTTCGTTGACCTGCTCTTCGGCGGACTCTGTGTGCTGTATGGTTCATGGCGCGTGTACAGGGGTTACAAGAAAAATTATTTTAAATGAGATCCGTGTTGAAGCCGATTGTTTTTACCTGCACCCTCATCATCATAGCCATAGGCCTTTCCTGTAAGTCTTATGATGATCAGCGAAAGGAACTGAAGGATACAAAGGATCGGGGTACCATTACTATCAGCGCCGATGAATCATTTAAACCCATCATCGATGCGCAAGTCAAAGTATACGAGGCAAATCATCCCGGGACAAAGATTAATGTGCAATACAAACCCGAGGCTGAATGCCTGATGGATTTTACAGTCGACAGCATTCGTATGGTGATCGCTACTCGAGGATTCACCGCCAGTGAAGAACAATACATGGTCGATTCACTTCGGGTTGGTCCCGCAAAACTCATAGTTGCGCATGATGCCGTGGCAGTGATTGTCAACCCCGCGTCAGAAGATTCACTCTACTCCATGGAGGAAATACGCAATATTTTAACAGGAAGACATAACAAGGAGTTAATTCCTGTATTTGATGGAGTTAAGGCAACCAGTACGGTACGATTTATCGTCGATTCTATATTGAAAGATGAACCACTGACGCCAAAGGCTGTGGCTGCCAGGTCGAGTGAAGGAGTGATTGATTACGTTTCGAAAACACCGGGCACCATTGGCTTCATAGGAGTTAGCTGGATTGGAAACAGGCAGGATTCAACTCAACTGAGTTTTATGCAAAAAGTGAAAATGGTGCATTTAGAGAGTACAGACAAACCGGGACAATATGTCCTGCCATACCAGGCTAACATTTATATGAGGCGTTACCCTATGGTACGTGATTTGGTATATAACCTTAAGGAAAACCACCGTGGACTCGGAAGAGGGTTCGCAAATTTCCTGAGTGGTGAAATTGGACAACTGGTTTTTAAGAGAGCATACCTGGTGCCGGCCAGGAAGAATTTTATAGTGCGTCCGGCAACATTAAGGGAATAAGCAAAGTAGCTATATTTACAACTTTTAAAAAGGCAAGTAAAATGAAGAAATTTGCAGCGACGTTTTTTGTAACCGGGTTGATGATGCTTACGGTAGTTAGCGCTCAATCACTAAAGGATGGCGTAAACGATCTCTATGCCGAAAGGTATAAGAGTGCGCAGGCTACATTCGAAAAGCTCCTGGCCGCTAATCCTAATAATATTGAGGCGACTTACTGGCTTGGACAGACTCATATTGAAGCTGACAATATCAAGGCCGCGCAGGATGTATATTCAAAGGCGCTCCTCGCTAGCGCGAATGCACCACTTGTAATTGTGGGCATGGGCCATGTTGAATTATTGCAGAAGAAAGTGGAAGATGCACGACAGCGCTTCGAAGCGGCCATTACAATGAGCCGTGGAAGAAAGGGCGACGATCCTGACATTCTGAATGCAGTGGGCCGCGCAATCGTGGATGCATATAATGACAAAGAAAAAATCGGCGACATCAACTACGCAGTTGAGAAACTCGAGACCGCCGTGCAACGCGATCCTAAGAATGCGATGATCTACCTCAACCTCGGTAATGCCTATCGCAAGGCAAGACCAGGCGAAGGTGGAGGTAAGGCCTTCGAGAATTACACAAAGGCTGCAGACCTTGATAATTCCTTTGCGCCTCCTTCGTATCAGCTTGCACAGCTCTTCAACACACAGAAGAACTGGGAACTCTTCGAGAAATATCTCAACGACGCGATCAACAAGGATCCGAAGTTTGCCCCCGCATATTATGATCTCTACTATCTGAAGCTCGGTAAGCTCGACTTTACTGCAGCGGAAGAATATGCGAAGAAGTTCATCGCGAATTCCGACCCCGATGTGCAGAACGATTACCTGAGAGTACAAACACTCTGGGCAAAAAAGAGTTTCGATGAAGCTATCGCTGGCGCGAAGGATATCATCGCCAAGGCTGGTCCGCAGACTAAGGCTCGCGTGTTCAAGCTCATTGCCGACAGTTATCTTCAGAAAAATGATACGCCTTCAGCGAAGCCATTCATCGATGATTATTTCGCAAGGGCGAAGCCAGAAGATATCACAGCCCTCGACTACAGCCTGAAGGCAAACATCTATTCTGCTATTCCTGGAATGGATTCAGTAGTACTGGAGAGCTACCTCGAAGGTGTTAAGGCCGACACAGTAATTGATAACAAGGTTGAACTCTTAAAGAAAGGAATCGCATTCTTCAACAGCCGCAAGCAGTACGAACAGGAGAAAGTGTTGCATGAAGAATTGCTGAAGGTGAAGCCTAACCTCACCATCAATGATT
>CBINHQ010000187.1:0-5190 GCA_966250475.1 uncultured Chitinophagaceae bacterium | reverse complement strand
CCCAAAAGAAAAAGTCTCCCACCTGGGAGACTTCTATTACTTTCAAGAAATATTTCGAATTATTTCTTTCTAGCAGATTTCTTCTTAGCTGCTTTTTTCTTAGCGGCTTTTTTCTTTGGAGCTGCTTTTTTCTTAGCGGCTTTCTTTTTTGGAGCTGCTTTTTTCTTAGCGGCTTTTTTCTTTGTTGCCATTTTGTTTAGAATTTAATGTTTAGTTAAATGGGTTAACGACAGTAAAAATAATAATTATTTTATACTACCCAAATTTTTTTCCACAAATTACTAAACGCAACAAAGAAGGCTTATGCGTTGACCGGGGTCACAGAAACGTAGGTGCGGTTGTTTTTTCCTTTACGAAATTCAACAACACCATCGTTCAATGCGAACAATGTGAAGTCTTTTCCAACACCAACATTTTTTCCAGGATGATAAACTGTACCACGCTGACGAACGATGATGTTACCGGAGATGGCGGGTTGTCCACCGAAGATCTTTACTCCAAGGCGCTTGCTTTGTGAGTCACGGCCGTTCTTTACACTACCTTCACCTTTCTTATGTGCCATGTTATAGAGTTTTTAATTTTTTGAAATTGATTTCAGCTTATGATGAATTTCTGATTAAGCGATATCGGTTACCTTAATACGAGTATAGGCTGTACGATGTCCTTTCTTCTTGTGAAATCCCTTTCTTCTTTTTTGTTTGTAGGCGATCACTGTTTCACCCTTCACGTGGTCAACGATCTCTGCCTTTACTTTGTTCTTCACATCGGCGCCAATTGCAAGCTTTCCATTGCCTTCGGCGAGCAATACTTCGAGTTCAACCTTGTCACCGGCATTACCCTGCAGGTGAGGTACATATAAAGTCTGGTCTTTTTCAACCTTGAATTGCTGTCCGGCGATTTTTACTACTGCTATCATAATCTGAAATTAGGGATGCAAAGGTAAGGGGAATATTTTATCCGGCAAGCGGAAAATCAAAGTTTTATAGCCGGTTATCCACCCCCCTTTCCTTTATATTTGCAGGTCATACGGGCAATATTTAGCTGAAATCATGAAAATCAAGTCTTTTCTGGCAAAGCCGTTTGCCTCCTACATATATAAAGGTATCCGCAAAGGTATGACCACGGCGGTGGCAGACCAGGAAAATATCCTGAAAAACCTCCTAAAAGTCGGCCGTACCACCGAGTTTGGCAAGCAGGTCCGCCTGGACCAGGTGAACTCCTACGCGGAGTATGTCCAGGCCGTTAAGATCAGGGATTATGAGGAGATGAAACCCTACATCGAGCAGATCAAGGAGGGCAAGCACAACGTTCTCTGGAAAGGAAGGCCCATCTATTTCGCGAAGACCTCGGGAACGACGAGCGGAACCAAGTACATCCCCATCACCAAGGATTCCATCCCCAATCACATCAACTCCGCGCGAAACGCACTGCTTTGTTACATGGCAGAGACAGGCAATTCCAAATTCGCGAACGGAAAGATGATCTTCCTATCCGGCTCTCCGGAACTCGAAAGGATTGGCGACATACCAACCGGCAGGCTCAGCGGCATCGTGAACCATCACATTCCAAAATACCTTCGCACTAATCAGCTTCCTACTTACGAGACAAATTGCATCGAAGACTGGGAAGCAAAACTCAGTAAGATAGTTGACGAGACTATTGACAAAGACATGTCACTCATCAGCGGCATTCCACCCTGGATGCAGATGTATTTCGACGAGATCATCAACCGCACAGGAAAAAAGATAGGTGAAGTATTCCCGCATTTCTCTGTGCTGGTTTACGGCGGCGTGAACTTCGAACCATATAAAGCCCGGCTGCTGGATAGCATCGGTAGAAAGGTTGATGGCATTGAGACCTTCCCCGCATCCGAAGGATTCTTCGCATTCCAGGATTCGCAGGAAACAGAAGGACTGCTGCTCAACACCGACAGCGGCATCTTCTTCGAATTCGTTCCCGCTGGAGAGATCTTCAACGAGAATCCAGCAAGACTCTCGCTCAAAGATGTGAAGGTGGGTGAGAACTACGCGCTCATCATCAACAGCAATGCAGGACTCTGGGGCTACAACATCGGCGACACCGTGAAGTTTGTCTCCACCGAACCTTACCGCATCGTGGTAACAGGCCGGACAAAGCATTTCATTTCCGCATTCGGCGAGCACGTGATAGGGGAGGAGGTTGAACACAGCCTGCTCAAATCAGCCAGCGAAGAGAATGTGCGCATCACCGAATTCACCGTCGCCCCCTTCGTGAGCAGCGATGGCGGTAAGTCATATCATGAGTGGTTCATCGAATTCGAAAACCTTCCTCTTGATATGGAACAATTTTCCCGCAAGGTGGATGAAAATCTTCGCCGGAAGAATGTATATTATGATGACCTTGTGAAAGGAAACATTCTCAGCCCGCTTAAGATCACACCCGTTCAGAAAAATGGATTCATCGATTACATGAAATCGGTGGGCAAGCTCGGCGGACAAAACAAAGTCCCACGTTTGAGCAACGATCGTAAGATCGCCGATGAACTCAAAAGATGGAAGGCTAATTAAAGTTTGAAAAAATGATGCAGGACAAAATAAGGAGGATTGCCATTTTTGGATCGACCGGTTCCATTGGAACGCAGGCCCTGGAGGTGATCGCCAGTCATCCTGATAAATTTTCCGTAGAGATTCTCACCGCGCACAGCAACGAGGATCTCCTGATAGAACAGGCGCGAAAGTTCAACCCCAACATGGTTGTCATCGCCGACGACAAGAAGTACTCCAAGGTGAAAGATGCGCTCGCATCTACCGACATAAAAGTATTTGCAGGAGAGAAGGCCCTCGAAGAAGCTGCATCCATCGATTGCTACGACCTCATGCTTGCTGCGATTGTTGGTTATGCAGGATTGAGACCAACCCTCCAGGCCATAAACATTCGCAAGCCCGTCGCTCTCGCAAACAAAGAGACACTCGTTGTAGCCGGCGACATCGTGATGCAGAAGGCAGTCGAAAACAGGGTGCCGGTGATTCCCGTCGACTCCGAACACTCCGCCATCTTCCAATGCCTGGTGGGAGAAACGCGCAACAGGATCGAGAAGATCATACTCACTGCATCCGGCGGACCATTTCTCGGACGCAAGCCCAACTACCTCGTCAATGTGAAGCGCGAACATGCGCTGCAGCATCCCAACTGGACCATGGGTGCAAAGATCTCCATCGACTCCGCCACGTTAATGAACAAAGGTCTCGAGATGATCGAGGCGAAATGGCTCTTCAACCTTAAGCCCGACCAGATCCAGGTGCTGATTCATCCCCAAAGCATCATCCACAGCATGGTGCAATTTGAAGATGGGAGCATCAAGGCACAGATGGGACTTCCTGATATGAAGTTGCCCATACAATATGCCATCGGTTTTCCAACAAGGATTGCAAACAATTTCCCGCGATACGATTTCAAGAAAATAAACACTCTCACTTTCGAGGAGCCAGACATTCGCACGTTCAGGAATCTTTCACTGGCGATCGAGGCGCTCAACAAGGGAGGCAATCTTCCCTCGGTGATGAACGCTGCCAACGAGATCGCGGTTTATGCATTCCTGCGAAACCGGATCAACTTCCTCGACATGACCGACGTGATCGAGAAGACCATGCAGAAGGTCGCCTTCATCGAGCATCCCTCACTCGAAGAGTATTACCAGAGCGATGGTGAGGCGCGCACCTATGCCGCAGACCTCATAAAGTTGTGAATAGTTTAAAAAACAGAACTGGATAAACTGTAATCTGTCGACTATCTTTGCGAACTATCAAATTATTTTAGAATTAATGAGTATTGGTCTGTTAGCGATAAACTGGGGCGCCGTAGGGATTCAGGCCGGGCAGTTGATACTGGCCCTGTCGATCCTTGTGATCCTTCATGAGTTTGGACACTATATCACCGCCAGGTGGTTTGGATGCAGAGTGGAAAAATTCTTCCTCTTCTTCGATCCATGGTTTGCACTGTTCAAGAAAAAAGTTGGCGACACTACCTACGGAGTCGGTTGGCTTCCACTTGGTGGCTACGTGAAGATTTCCGGAATGATCGATGAGAGCATGGACAAGGAACAGATGAAGCAGCCGCCAAAGGATTGGGAGTTTCGCAGCAAGCCCGCCTGGCAACGCCTCATCATCATGCTCGGTGGCATCATCATGAATGTACTCGTGGCATTCGTTATCTATTCATTCATCCTGATGGTTTGGGGCGAACGAAAGATCTCTACCGCTTCGATGAAGTATGGAGTGCATGTAGTAGACAGCACCGTTTACAATGCCGGCAAGATCAGGAATGGAGACAGGATACTCAGCGTCGATGGAAACCCCATCGATGACTATGATAAGCTCAGGAGACAGATATTGCTGGGCAAGACTATGACGTTGGAGCGCGATGGAGAGGTAATGCAACTCGATCTTCCCACTGACTTCATCGGTCAGCTCATCGAAAATAAGAACCGCGCGAAAGGATCATTCATCATTCCCAGGATTCCTGCGATGGTGAAGGCCGTGCCCGATACTGCGAAGGTGTACAAGGCCGGTCTCCGTGCAAACGATGTAATTGTGGGAATCGACTCCACAAGGATTGGATTCTTTGATGAACTGCAAAATCAATTGCAGGCGAACAAAGGGAAGGAAGTAATGCTCACCGTGCTTCGCGATTCAACTGAACAATCATTTCCGGTAGCCGTATCGAACGAAGCGACTCTCGGAGTTGTGCCTTACTCCACGGTTTCCGATATGGACAGCCTTGGATGGATAAAGAGCGAGGTGACGAAGTATGGATTCTTCGCAGCATTCCCTGCAGGAGTGAGAAAGGCGGGAGAGGAGCTTTCCTATTACTTGCAGCAATTCAAAGTAATACTCGATCCTTCTACGGGAGGATACAAAGGAGTTGGCGGCTTCAAGGCCATCGGCTCGATATTCCCAAATTACGGCTGGAACTGGGAAGCGTTCTGGACAATCACGGCCTTCCTCTCAATCGTACTCGCGTTCATGAACCTCTTACCCATCCCCGCGCTCGACGGCGGACATGTGATGTTCACTCTCTACGAAATGATCAGCCGCCGCAAACCCAACGAAAAATTTCTCGAATACGCCCAAATGGCTGGCATGATCATTCTGCTGTTGCTGATGTTGTATGCGAATGGGAATGATTGGTTTGGATGGGGGAGGTAATTGGTTA
>CBINHQ010000186.1:0-5210 GCA_966250475.1 uncultured Chitinophagaceae bacterium | reverse complement strand
GACAACAGAATATGGTCAACTTAAGTTTGTGAGAAACAATCGCAAACTGTTTGATGCGGAAGGTCCGCTCTACTTCACACTAAAGACGCCTCGCTCAACTGCGGGCGGACTTGTGGGAAGGCTGAAGGTACTCGCCAGCAAGGTTTCCACTGTTGTAACATTGAAATACCTCGATCCCTCTCCAGAGAAATCTGAAGATGTGCTGAATGAACTCATCGCCGTTTATACCCAGGCGACAATCGAGGACAAGAAGCGACTCGCCGCAAGCACGCTTGCGTTTGTCGACTTAAGACTCGAAGCTGTGGAAAAGGAAATGCAGGACATCGAAAAGCAGGCGGAAGCATACAAATCATCCAAGGGTGCGGTAGAACTCGGAGCGCAAAGCCAGATCTACATGCAGACGATTAATGATGTTGACCAGAAGATGGCCGACATCAGCATGCAACTCGCAGTGCTCGATGAGGTAGAAAAATACATTCAATCAAAGAATAATTCGGGAGGACTCGTGCCTTCCACACTCGGCGTGACTGATCCTCTGATGAGTGATCTGCTCAACAAACTGTATGAGCAGGAATTGCATTACGCTAAGTTGAGCAAGACCACGGCGCCTAATAACCCATTGCTTATCGCAGTGAGAGATCAGATCAACAAGCTGAAGCCAAGCATCCAGGAAAGCGTGCAAAATCAGCGCGCGAGCCTGCAGGCAAGCCAGCTCAATCTCATGAGCTCGAACAACCAGTACTCCACTATGCTGAGAGGAATTCCTCAAAAGGAGCGCGACCTCATCGAGATCAACCGGGCACAGACAATTAAGAATTCTATCTACGGCTTCCTTCTCAAGAAGAGAGAAGAAAGCGAGCTCTCTATGCAGTCGAAGCTGGTTGACAGCCGTATCGTGGACAGGGCTCACGCGACTTTCGATCCGGTTAGTCCCAACAAGAAGATCATCTACATGGCCGCGCTGTTCTTCGCGCTTGCATTGCCGGCCGGCTTCATCGCCATAAAAGGAATGCTCTCCCGCAATGTGGCATTCCGCAGCGAGATTGAAAACCTCACTTCCTTCCCCATCATTGGCGAAGTGATGTTCGACAAAGCGAAGGAACCCATTGTGATCAAAGAAGGAAAGAGAACTTTCATTGCTGAACAGTTTAGGAGAATCAGAACTTCACTCGGATTCCTCGGCGTTAGTCCTGAACGGAAGAAAGTATTGGTCACCTCTTCACTCTCAGGTGAAGGAAAGAGCTTTGTAGCGGCAAACCTCGCACTTAGCCTTGCGCTTACCGGCAAGAAGGTGATCCTTCTAGAACTCGACCTTGCTAATCCTTCTCTCAGTGATAAGTTTGATGTGAAGTATGAGCAGGGAGTAACCAACTATCTCTGGGGCGAGTGCGAGCCTGAAGAAGTGATCAAGCGCTCTCCAGTTAACAATAACTTATTCTTCCTTCCCGCGGGTCCTTTGCCGGACAATCCGTCTGAATTGCTGATGAACGAGCGGCTGAAGGATCTGCTCGATTATCTCGAAGCGATATTCGACAACATCATCATCGACTCAGCGCCTGCAAGCCTGCTGACCGATGCTTATGTACTCTCTCCCATGTGTGACGCGACTCTCTACGTGGTGAAACACAGGTTCACACCGAAGGTGTATCTCGAGCGACTTGACCAGGAGACTTCAGTGAACCAGTTGAAGAACATGGGAATTATTTTCAATGGTATTAGATCCCGAGGCTTTACCAAGAATGGTTATGGCTATGGGTATGGATACGGGTATATACATAACAGTGAGAAGAAATCGAAGAAGAAAAAGAAGAAATCAAAAAGCTTAGCGAGCTAGATTCTCTTCCTCACTTTTTGCATGTACTCATTACCTGTCGCCTGTAACTGAGGTGGGCGGAGCCTGTTTCCGGAAAAACCTGTAGAAGAAAATGATTTTTCTGGACATTAAATTTTATTCATGATCCCGGTAACTAAGAAACAATGGTACGCAGTTTATACACGCCCCAGGTGGGAAAAGAAAGTTGCTGAACTGCTGGAAAGGAAAAAAGTCGAAGTGTATTGCCCGTTGAACAAAGTGCACCGGCAATGGGCCGACCGCAGGAAGGTTGTACTAGAGCCTCTCTTCACATCGTATGTGTTCGTGTACGTTTCAGAACAAGAGCATGCAGGCATTAAGCAGACAGATGGTGTTGTGAACTTCGTTTACTGGCTGAATAAACCCGCGGTGATCCGCAACGAAGAAATTGAGACGATCAAAAAATTCCTGATTGAATACGATCACGTGAGTCTCGAAAAGACACAGGTGAACCTGAACGACAGGGTGCGCATTATCAATGGCCCTCTCATGATGTGGGAAGGCAATGTGGTTGAGATCAGGACGAATACGATCAAGATCACGCTTCCTTCACTCGGCCAGAACCTGGTTGCAGAGATCAGGAAGGAGCACCTGGAAACCATCCGCCCGATGGAGCATGCCCAACTCAAAGTGGGATAAAACTCCCGGCACACATCTCCGATATTCCTCCTGCTTTTTGTTGAAGCAGGGTATTTGAAATACCATGATTTATTTCATCCTTTGTACCCGTTTTCCAGGATAAGACCTGGTAATGGTTCGAACCCTTTAAAAACATAATAGCATCCACCCATGCTTTTGAAGCTGAAAAAAATATTTGCCACCGACCTGGTGAAAGTTTCATTCCTGAACGCCGTTGCAACGCTCGTCAGGATGTTGACTGGGTTCATCAGCGTGAAGATCGTCGCAGCGCTGATCGGTCCTTCAGGGATTGCTCTGCTCGGACAACTCAACAATTTCAGCACTATCATCATGAGCATCTCTTCCGGTGGAATCAACACCGGAATGACGAAGCACGTGGCACAGTATTCCGAATCGGAGCGAAAGACAAGACTCTTCCTCGCAACCGGATTTCGTATCACTGCTATCTTATCATTTTGTTGCGCGCTGGTGCTGATTTTCGGTGCGGGTTATTTTTCAGAAACTATTCTTCATAGCACAGAATACAAACCGGTATTCTACATCTTCGGTTGTACAGTAATGCTGTACGCCTTCAATGCATACCTGATCTCCACGCTGAATGGTTTCAGGGAGTTTAAGAAATATGTGACGGTAAACATTGCAGGCAGCATCGCAGGCCTCGTGTTTACCGTTGTTTTGTCTTATGCCTTCGGAAAGCTGGGAGCGCTCATCGCACTCGTAACTTACCAGTCAGTTGTGCTGGTGGTTACAATAATGATGATCTACTCCGCAAAATGGTTCAAGTGGAAATTATTCCTCGGTGGCTTCAGCAAACTTGCTGCATGGAAACTAAGCAGGTATTCGCTGATGGCGCTGGTGAGTGCAATTGCGGTGCCAACGAGTCAGCTAATTGTTCGTAACTATATCGCAGGCACATCGCTGGACAATGCTGGTCTCTGGGAAGGAATGAACCGGATCTCCGCTCTCTACCTGCTCGTGATCACAACTTCGCTGAGCGTTTACTACCTGCCGAAGCTTGCAGGACTCAAGAATAATTTTGAGATCAAGAATGAGATCCTCTCTGTGTTCAAGCTGGTGATTCCGTTCATGATCATCTCGATGCTCGTCATCTTCTTATTGAGAGATGTGGTGATCAACATTCTCTTCACCGATGAATTCCAGGACATGCAGGCGCTGTTTGCCTTCCAGTTGCTGGGCGATTTCTTTAAGATGATGGCATGGGTGCTTGGATATGTTTTGCTTGCAAGGGCGATGACGAGAGCCTACATCGTTGTGGAGATAATCAGTTGCAGTCTGTTCGCAGGTCTCGGCGTGTTCTTCGCCTCACACTACGGCACCATTGGCGCCACCATCGGTTATGCATGCAGCTTCTTCCTGCATTTCGTGATAATGATATATGTTTTAAGAAAAATTCTTTTCAGTCATGCAAGATAATTGTCTGGCCAGTGTAGTACTGATGTGTTACAACCAGCGGGAATACATTCCGCAGGCTATCTCCTGCATTCTTGCGCAGGAGTGCGACTTCCCTTTCGAGATCGTCATCGGCGATGATGGCTCAAAAGACGGCAGCAGGGAATTGTTCCTCGAATACCAGGCGAAGCACCCGGAAAAAATCAGAATGGTGCCCGAGGGACCAAACAAAGGTGTGCTTGGCAACTGGCGCGATGCGGTTGCTTTGTGCAAAGGAAAGTACATGGCCGTTTGTCACTGCGATGACTACTGGCACGATACAAAGAAACTCCAGAAGCAGGTTGGCTTCATGGAGAAGAATCCCGAATACGGACTCGTGCATACAGATGCGCATTATCTGTTAACCGCAACCGGTGCGATGATCGAGGACTACAACAGTAAGAATCAACACAACATAAAAGATGGCGAAGTATTCGAAGACTTGATCGCGGGTAAATTCTACCTCAGCACACTAACTGTTTGCTTCAGGAAGGATCTCTTCGATCGCTATGTTGACATCAACAAGTACATCGATGCAGGATTTATTTATGAAGACCTTCCCACATGGCTGGAGTTGTCGAGGCACACGAAGTTCAAGTACCTGCCGGAAAGCACAGCAACGTACAGGATCATGCAGAATTCCATCTCCAGGCCGCAAGACCTAACGAAGCGTTTCGGCTTCCTGAAGAATCATTTCGTGATAAAGAATTATTTCATCAAAAAATATAATGTAAGCAAGGAACTCAGGTCGGCATTCGAAGTGATGTATCATACCAAGAAGTTCAACATGGCTTACAAATGGTGCAGTTATACGGAGGCAGTTGATTCCTTCGACTACCTCAAGCGCGCAAACCAGGTGAGCACAAAAATGAAGTTGCAGAAACTGGTTCTTCGCTACCCTACCCTGCACTCTACAATCAGGAAATTTAAAAACCTATACACTCCGAAGGCGGCGGTAGCGCACACCTGAGGAGGCAGCCGGGAAAAAAGTGATCAAGCTATTATTCATATTGATTGCCGGGGGATGGTTCTTTTATGCCCTGATAAGGAAGCCGGACTGGCTTGCGATCATGTTCTTCACGGTCGCCATCGCGGATATTAATTTCGATCCACCCGGTTCGCCTTTGAACTTCCGCACGCTGCTTTGCTTTATTGTGATCATTAGGTTGATGTTTGAAAAGACACGAGTGCCTGGGCCAACGTTCTTCAACGTGCCCACCAATCTTTTCATCGTTGGCTTTGCAATATATGTGATAGGTGTCACTCATTA
>CBINHQ010000185.1:0-5212 GCA_966250475.1 uncultured Chitinophagaceae bacterium | reverse complement strand
TCTTACTTGGAAAGCCTGACGCCATCAAAGCCGTTGGGAAATTATCTGATGATGATATCGACGAGGCTTGCTCCATCCTGTTTCATTACAGGGAAGGACAATATGCCGTGCTTGAATCATCGCTAGTTGCGCAAACGGAGCTGATCGCGGAGATAGCAGGCGACAAAGGAACAATCAAGATACTGAGCCCATGGAACGAGCAGCCCGAAGGCATTCAATTGCACATGGTGGGAGCAGGAAAAATAATCTATCCATGCAAATGGGATGGATATGGCTTCCAGTTTGAAGTAGAGGAAATGTTGAAGTGCATGAATGAAAACTGCATTGAAAGCACAGGACTATCACATCAATTCAGCCTCGACATGATCTCAATTATGGATGAAATAAGAAAGCAGATACATGTGAAGTACGACATGTTTGAATAAACAGGATTTACGTCCTATTACTTTATGAAGAATATTACCCTGATCCAGTTCTTCCACTGGAATATTACCCCTGAAGAAAATCTTTGGCAGTTCACATCCTCCGAAGCAGCTCATCTTAGTGAATTAGGTATCACACACGCCTGGCTTCCTCCCGCATACAAGTCGGCAGATGGCGTGAACGAACCCGGTTATGCCGTGTACGATCTCTTCGACCTTGGCGAATTTGATCAGAAAGGAACGGTACGAACTCGTTACGGCACGAAAGAAGAATATATTGAGTGCATTGCCAAGCTGCACGAACACGGAATAGCGGCCCTGGCCGACATTGTCCTTAATCACAAACAAGGTGGAGATGAAAAAGAATGGGTGCCGGCTGTAGAGGTACATAATGAGAACAGGAACATGACCGTAGGAGAGGAGACGAAGATTGAAGCCTACACCAAATTCACATTTCCTGGTAGAAAGGATAAATATTCCGATTACAAATGGAATTTCCAAAGCTTCACCGGCGTGGATGCCGAGAAAGATGGCGGCCGCGCAGTTTATTTAATCCTCAACAGCTACGGCAATAGTTGGAAGAATGTAACTGGCGATGAAATGGAGAACTTCGATTATCTCATGGGCAGCGATATCGAATTTCGGAATCCTCACGTGATGGAAGAATTGAAATGGTGGGGAAGATGGTATGTGGAAACAACAGGAATAGATGGATTCAGGTTTGATGCACTTAAGCACATCGACCCTCATTACATAAATGAATGGATCGATCACCTGAAGGAACATTTCCAGAAAGATTTCTTCTCAATTGGCGAATATTGGCAAAATGATGTGGAAGAACTGAAGCGTTACATTGAAAGAACAGCGGGAAGAATGCACCTGATGGATGTGCCGCTGCATTTCAATTTCGTGGAAGCCTCGTTACAGGGAAATGAATACGACCTGCGAAAGATATTTGACAACGCATTAATCAACGATACCCCGTTGCTCGCAATCACCTTTGTTGACAATCACGATACACAGCCATTGCAATCACTCGAATCACCGGTAGAATATTGGTTCAAGCCTCATTCGTATGCGATAACACTGCTGAGAGAGGCTGGCATTCCCTGCATCTTTTTTCCTTCGCTCTATGGCGCTAAATATTCGGGTAAGAATAGTGAAGGAAATGAGGTGACCATCGAGCTGAATGGCGTGCCAGAGCTTCACATCATGCTCAAGGCTCGTGCACACAAAGCTTATGGCTTGCAACGCGACTACTTCGATCACCATAACACCGTGGGCTGGACAAGAGAAGGCGATAGTGAACATCCTGGCTCCGGTCTGGCCGTGCTTCTAACCAACGGTGAAAGCGGAAACAAATCAATGGAAATGGGAAAGGCACATGCGGGCAAGACCTTTGTCGATATCTATGGGAATCGGGAAGAAAGAGTAACCATCAATGAAGATGGCTGGGGCGAATTTTTTGTGAACGAGCGCTCCGTCTCCATTTGGATTTGCGAAGAAAACTCATAACCCATAACTCATCACTCTATTCTCCACAAAGCTTCTCTTTCTTCGGTCTCACAATTATTCCCTGTATCCAGCAGATAGGTGCTGCGAATACGAGTGCATGAATCATCATTCCGGGTTTAAAAAAGATCATTCCGATAAGCCACGTGATCATCATTAATATAGCCGATATAAACAACAACATTTTCATTCCATCACTCCTTTTTCCCTGCTATAGGAAAAAATAATGCCGAACAGATTTTTGGGGATAAGTTGAAATCAGATTAATTAGGTAATTAATTAATTAGCTGATTATTAATTAAACTGCCCTGGTGATTTCACGAATTTAAGACCGCGAAAAAAACACAATAGATCGTGGAATATCACATTGAAACTTCATTGGGCCGGGATAGATTTGTGTGTTGACCGATCGGAAGAGTGCCGCTGCCTGATGAAAACTAATTAGCTGACAACCATGGTTGGCTGTGGCATTATGTGCCTGGTCGGGCTTTGCGCCTGGTTGGGGGAAGTATTGTCATGGCAGGGTAAATGATGGCTGGTTGGAGGCGGGGGAGGGCAAATGCGGGGAGGGCCCACGAGGCGCGAGAACTCTAACCTTGTTCCTTTTATTAAGCCTTCTTTTGCCTGAGTCAAACAATACTCCACACTCATAATCTAACGATGCATGATTGCTGCTGCTAAAACCGGCAATTTTTACAGATTAACTTTGGATTAGTTTAAACAACCAATCCCGGTAGTAGAGAACCAACGAAATCAACTTGCCAGATCATATACATAACTGCATTTTTCCTGCAGCCATGATACGTTTCCTTTCGATTTTCGCACAAACCAGCTTGCCTTAAGAATGCGGATAGAAAGGATCTTTCCCTTGCGGTTCACTTCTTCATCCACGGTGCCGGTAATGTAGAGATAGTCGTCGCGGTGACGCTGAATGAGGTTGACATTCTTATTCACCAATCGCTTTCTTGGTGCTGGATCAGTAATAATGCAATTCAGGGAATTGTCGGAGTTAGCCGTCGTGCGAACTTGCCAGGTCTTCCTGGTTTTCTCACCATCCCTGAGCCGCAGTAAGCCAAATTGAATTGAATCGATCTTCTGTTGGATATAGTAAAGCTCGTTCTCCATGCGAATGTTTTAATTATCAGGCTCTGTTCATTGACTGCAATTTCGCAAGCACCGGCTTTGAATCATGAGAGATGGCAACCGTCCTGAGCAGCCAGCGATAGCCTTGCTCCAAAATCATCTCCACTCTGTTCTTTTTTCTTTCAACCGGCTCAGAGTATTCGACAGTGTTCATCGACATGCGGATCAGGATAGGACATTCTTTACCATTCGCAGTGATGAATTGTACGTCAATATCACTATTTATGATAGTCGCCTTACCACTTACTTCGATATGAAAGCATGCGCCCTTCCTGTGAAAATGCAGGCGGGCGGGGAATGTCTTCTCGCATTGATCCACATAACCAGAGGGGCGGCTGCAGGTAAACCAAAGATTTCCTTCGTTGTCCACTCTCAAGGCAGTTACAATGTTATTGGGCAGCCTGACAAGGTCGTTGCTCATGCTGTACATAATTGCGCTCCGCACATGGTAGATCTTTTCGCGGATAAATTGAAGATTCGGATCGTTACGCATATACTGGTGTTTATACCGTAATAATGACAAGTTTAATACCAAGTGATTTTGAGATATGGAAAGAGTAGTTTTACGCGGAAGGTTGTGCAAGAAATTCCCCAAGGACAGTGAACAGGGAACAGTAAACAGGGAATAGGGAGAAGGTGGCTTAAACTTTAGGCAGCTCTCATTGTTCACTCCGCACTGCACACAGTTTCTGTTACTGTTCCCTGCTCCCTGTTTACTGCTCCCTGTTTACTGTTCCCTGTTTACTGCTCCCCGTTCACTGTTCCCTGTTCCCTGTTTTTGGCATTGGGTTTTCACAGTTCCCCCAAACCTCGCACATGAAGCAAAGCCCGTCCCTTTCCCACCGTCAGATGCTCGCGATCGATAGAGATTACCGAAAGACAGCCCGGGCAGCCAGCCTTTCATACGTTAATGATTCAAAGCCTGGCATTCGAAGACTGAAGAAAGGAAAAGGGTATTCGTATTATTTGGACAATCGAAAAATCAACGACCGCAACCAGCTCAACCGGATACGCAGCCTGGCAATTCCTCCTTCATGGTCTGATGTGTGGATTTGTCCGAACGAGAACGGACACATCCAGGCGACAGGCAAAGACCTGAACGGAAGAAAGCAATACCGCTATCACCCGGCCTGGCATCGCATGCGAAATGAGACCAAGTTTCACAAGATGTTGGAGTTTGGCAAGGCTCTGCCGGCGATGCGAAAACAATTGAAGCGCGATTTGAAGGAGCCCGGACTCACCGAACGAAAAGTGCTTGCATCCATCCTCAGTCTGATGGAACAGACATACATACGAGTTGGAAATTCAGGTTATGAAAAACTCTATGGATCATATGGACTCACGACACTCAAGAATCGTCACGTGAAAATTAAAAACGGCACCGAGATACGATTTAGCTTCAAAGGCAAGAAAGGAATCGAGCACGAGATTAGTCTTAAAGACAAACGCCTTGCGCGGATTGTAAGGCAGTGCAGGGAAATTCCGGGAAGCGAACTGTTTCAATACTTCGATGAGGCGGGAGAGCGGCGACCTGTGGATTCAGGTAAGGTGAACAATTACATCCGTGAGATTTCCGGCGCAGATTTCACCGCCAAAGACTTCCGCACATGGGCCGGCACCGTGCAAGCACTTGAATGTTTCTCGAAGCTTTGTGATAAAGCTGATGGTACGGCCACCAAAGAAGATGTGGTTTCTGTGTTGGACCAAGTCAGCGCCAGGCTTGGCAACTCCAGGGCAGTTTGCAAAAAATACTATGTCCATCCCGGTTTGGTGGAACTATATGAACAGGATAAACTGGGTCCTTTAATTAAGAATAAGAAGCCGGGCAAATCAAATCTTGAAAGCCTTCTCCTTCGTGTGTTGAAAAAATGTCTTTGACCCTTCCCGTTGCCCAAAATCTAATCCGTGTGCATCCGTCAAATCCGTTTTCATCCGCGTCCAAAAATTACTCCGTGGCCTCCGGACCATAGAACACGGATTTGTTATGATTGCTTATGATTTGTTATGATCAAATCCGTGTGCATCCGTCAAATCCGTGTGCATCCGTGTCCAAAAAACTCCGTGGCCGCCGGACTATGGAACGCGGATTTGTTATGATTGCTTATGATTTGTTATGATCAAATCCGTGTGCATCC
>CBINHQ010000184.1:0-5240 GCA_966250475.1 uncultured Chitinophagaceae bacterium | reverse complement strand
GCATTCATTAAATGGAAACCGGTTGACAATGCTTTTGCATACAACATCTATTATGGCACGCAACCGGATAAATTGTACACAAGCATAATGGTGCATGCCAACAATGAATACTGGATGAAATCCATGGATTCTCATTCTCCTTATTATTTTTCCATTGAATCAATAAATGAGAACGGAACTTCGCAAAGAACAAAGCCTGTCCGTGTCGACTAAAAATAACCGAATGAAAAAATTAATTTTCCTGTTTCTCGCAGCATCTACATTCCATGCATCGGTTGCACAGGATGCGAATCCGCCTTTCTACAAGGATATCCAGGCTTTCAAGAAGAAAGATTCTGTATCCGCACCGCCGAAGAACGCAATTCTGTTTATCGGCAGTTCTTCATTCACCATGTGGAGAAGTGTGCAGGATTCCTTTCCGGGATACACCATCATCAATCGCGGTTTCGGCGGCTCAACACTGCTCGATCAGATCAGGTATGTGAATGACATCGTATTTCCTTATGAACCGAAACAGATCATCATCTATTGTGGCGAGAATGACCTTGCCGCAAATGATAGTGTTACCGGTAAGATGGTTTTTGAGAGATTCAAGCGATTATTCATCATCATTCGCTCAAAACTTCGCAAGACAGAGATCGTTTACGTTTCTATGAAGCCAAGCCCGAGTCGTGTGTTGCTTCTCCCGAAGATGCGGGAGGGGAATGAACTCATCAGAAAGTTTCTGAAGCAAAAATCAAGAACCGGCTACATAGATGTGTACAGTGCAATGATAGATGCCGAAGGAAAGCCGATACCTGAATTATTCCTTGGCGACAACCTTCACATGAACAGCAAGGGGTATGAGATTTGGAAAAGATTAATTCAACCGCATTTAAAGAAATAATTAAACACAAGAATATGAAACGTGTCACCGGAATCCTTTTCGCGATCATTCTCGCTGCATCATGCTCAACTCCTTCAAAAGTCAGTACTACTGGCAGCGCTACCGGCGATCCAGTGATGAATGCCTTCATCACCGAGTTGATGGGAAAGATGACCCTTGAGGAGAAGATCGGGCAGCTCAACCTTCCCGGAGCGGGCGACATTACCACAGGCCAGGCGGCCAACTCCGATATCGCGAAGAAGATTCGTGAAGGCAAAGTAGGCGGCCTCTTCAACATCAAGACAGCAGAGCGGATCCGCGACGTGCAAAAGGTTGCAGTGGAAGAAAGCCGATTGAAAATTCCACTCTTATTCGGAATGGACGTGATTCACGGGTACAAGACCGTATTCCCAATTCCTCTTGGATTATCCTGCACTTGGGACATGGAAGCGGTTGAGCGAAGTGCACGCATTGCCGCAAACGAGGCGAGCGCGGATGGAATCTGCTGGACATTTTCTCCGATGGTCGACATCGCACGTGATCCAAGATGGGGGCGCATTGCCGAAGGATCGGGTGACGATGCATTCCTTGGCTCGGAGATCGCTAAAGCGATGGTGAAGGGATACCAGGGCGATGACCTCAAAAAGAACAACACCATCATGGCTTGTGTGAAACACTTCGCACTATATGGCGCTGCTGAGGGTGGAAGAGATTACAACACCACCGACATGAGCCACATCAGAATGTACAACGAATACTTTCCTCCTTTCAAGGCATCAGTGGATGCTGGTGTTGGTAGCATCATGACATCTTTCAACGAAATCGACGGCATTCCCGCTTCCGGAAATCGCTGGCTGATGACCGAAGTGCTGCGCGATCAATGGAAATTCGATGGATTTGTGGTAACCGACTACACAGCCATCAACGAGATGATCGACCATGGCATGGGTGATCTGCAAACAGTATCGGCAATGGCGCTTCGTGCAGGAGTGGACATGGACATGGTTGGCGAAGGGTTTCTGAACACACTTACGAAATCTCTTCGCGAAGGAAAGATCACAGAAGCACAGATCGATGCCGCTTGCCGCAGAATCCTCGAGGCGAAATACAAACTCGGACTCTTCGAAGATCCCTATCGCTATTGCGACGTGAATCGCGCAAAGACCGAAATCTTCACCGATGCCAATCGCAGGGAAGCAAGATCAATCGCCGCGCAGAGTTTTGTGCTCCTCAAGAATAAAGGGAATGTGCTTCCATTGAAACGCAGCGGCACAATCGCGCTGATTGGTCCGCTTGCAGACAACAAAGAAAACATGCCCGGCACATGGAGCGTTGCCGCCGATCTGGCGAATGCAACTTCTTTACTTAAGGGAATCAAGGAAGTTGCCGGTCCCAATGTGAAAATCCTTACTGCAAGAGGTTCCAACCTTGATGAGGACAGCCTTTTCGAAGAACGTGCAGGCATGTTCGGAAAATCTTTGAAGAGAGATCATCGACCCGCAGATGTGATCCTGCGCGAAGCGCTCGATGTGGCCGCGCAAGCCGACGTGATAGTTGCCGCTCTCGGCGAATCTTCCGAAATGAGCGGTGAAAGCAGCAGCCGCACCAATATTGAGATCCCTGCAATACAAAAGGAGTTGCTCGCAGAACTCGTCAAGACAGGTAAGCCCGTAGTGCTTGTGCTCTTCACCGGACGTCCTCTCGCGCTCAAATGGGAAGAGGAAAATGTTCCTGCGATTCTTAACGTCTGGTTCGCCGGCTCCGAAGCAGGCTACGCCATCTCCGATGTACTGTTTGGTGATGTGAACCCTTCAGGAAAACTCAGCACTACATTTCCTCAAAACATCGGACAGATTCCTCTTTACTACAACCACAAGAATACCGGAAGACCACTTCCCGAAGGCAAATGGTTTCAGAAGTTCCGTTCTAACTATCTTGATGTATCAAACGATCCGCTCTATCCGTTTGGATTTGGTTTGAGCTACACCAGCTTCAGCTATAGCGACATTCGTCTCAGCAACACCACGATGGACAGCAACGGATCGATTTCGGCTACCGTTACCGTGAAGAATACCGGAAGCTACGAAGGCAAGGAAGTGGTTCAACTCTACATCCGCGACATGGTTGGATCGGTGACGAGGCCCGTGAAGGAATTGAAAGGCTTTCAGAAAATAAATCTCAAGCCCGGTGAATCGAAGGATGTTACCTTTACGATTGACGTGAACGATCTTAAATTTTATAACAGCGATCTTCAATTTGTGGCTGAGCCTGGAGATTTCAGGATCTTCATTGGCGCCAACAGCCGCGATGTGAAGGAAGCAGGATTCAAACTATTATAAGTTGAGAACTTTATTTTTCGCCCTGCTGTGTCTCTCAATGTTGCAGGGACTTGCGCAAGACAAGCAACGGATGAACATCATCTTCATCCTTGCCGATGATCATCGCTACGATGCCATGGGCTTCATGAACAAGATTCCCGGCCTGCAAACTCCATCCATGGATCGGATGGCCGCCGAAGGAGCGCACATGAAGAACGCGTTTGTTTCAACCGCACTTTGTTCTCCCAGCCGTGCCTCCATCCTGACTGGTCAATATGCGCACACACATACCGTAGTTGATAACGATGCGCCGCTTCCTGCCAACCTGCGCTTCTTTCCTCAAGACCTTCAAAAGGCAGGATACCAAACCGCCTTCATGGGTAAATGGCACATGGGTCACGCAGACGATCAGCCTCAGCCAGGATTCGATTACTGGTTGAGTTTCCAGGGAGTCTACTATTCGCCGATGTTCAACATCAATGGCAAGAGAGTGCAACAGCCTGACAGCAGCTACATTTCCGATCTGCTTACCGATCATGCCATCGAATGGCTCGACAAGACCAACAAGAAGAAACCCTTCTTTCTTTACCTCTCGCACAAAGGCGTGCATGCTGAATTTCAGCCAGCGAAGAGACACAGAGGCAAGTATGCTGACATAGAAATCGTTTCTCCTCCCTCAATGTATCTCACTGCCACTGACAGCAGCCGGATCTTCGGAAAGGTGACATCACCCACAACGGCTGTCAACTATCGCGACATTCCATCCTGGGTGCGAAAGCAACGCTATAGCTGGCATGGAGTCGATTACATGTATCACGGCGCAATTAAATTCGATGAGTTCTACAGGCTCTATCTCGAAACCTTGATGGCAGTCGACGAAAGTATTGGCCGTGTTATCGATTGGGTTGAGGCGAATGGTCTCGAGAAAAACACAATGGTCGTGTACATGGGGGACAACGGTTTCTCTTTCGGAGAGCATGGCCTCATTGATAAACGGCATGCCTACGAGGAATCGATGCGCGTGCCACTGCTCATTTGGGCGCCCGGCATGGTGAAACCAAGATCCGTTGTCGAGAGCGTGGTGATGAATGTCGATCTGGCGCCAACCTTTCTCGACATGGCAGGAATTGCAACACCTTCACGAATGCAAGGCTTCTCCTTTTTAGATGTGTTGAAAGGCAATGCTACTAAATGGAAACGCGACAAAGTTTTCTACGAGTATTACTGGGAGTCAGCATTCCCGCAAACACCAACCTGCTTCTCCGTGCGAACCGATAAGTATAAATACATTTACTACAACGGTGTCTGGGATATAAACGAACTCTTCGACCTTGAGGCCGATCCTTACGAAATGAATAATCTCATCCGCGATCCGGCTTACAGGGATATTGGTTTAAAGCTGAAGAAGGAACTCTTCGACTGGCTCAAGGAAACGAATGGACTGCAGATTCCGTTGAAGCCGACGATTAATAACAGGATTGATAATCTTTACAAGGGAACTTACTAGGTAGGAGTTATAAGTGATGAGTTATGAATTGTAAAGTAGGATTGTATTAAAATCTTATTTGCATTTGCGGAATATCTCTTCCAGTTTCTTTTTCTTCTCCATCATTGTCCTTAGAAGAGCCAGTTGATTTCTTGCGCGGTCAAGATTCTGGTTTGGATATGCAGCACCGTAGTATGGGTCGTTTTCCAGGTAATCTGTGAGGAAACGAAGCGCCTGCATGTAACTCATCATGGTGCCTGCATATACGAAATGATCCAATTCTTCCCTGGTCAATTCATCCGCCATCGCATCAAGGTAACCGGTTGCTAAACCTTCGAACACATCCTCTCTCACTTCAATTTCATTGAGAGAATTCACATCTTCATTTACAGGTGAGAGATAGGTTCGCATCATGTCGCCCGCATCGCTCATGAAATATCCGGGCATTACCGTATCGAGGTCGACTACACAAATGCCTTTTTTGGATTCATCGAAGAGTACATTGCTGATCTTTGTATCGTTGTGCATCACCCTTCTTCTGAAAACTCCGGATCTCGTGGTCTTCTCGTAA
>CBINHQ010000183.1:0-5242 GCA_966250475.1 uncultured Chitinophagaceae bacterium | reverse complement strand
AGCTGGAACTTCCCCACTCCGATTTATGAAAATGGCAAACGTGCCAGCAACATGATCACTGTAGGTGCAAGCGGACCTGGCGGTGAAGCCGGAAGCTACACTGCTTCATTCTCCAACTACGGTAAGGATATAGTTGATGTGTTTGCACCAGGCGTGAAGATCTACGCGACTGTACCGGGTGGCGATAAGTATCAGAACCTGCAGGGAACGAGCATGGCCTCACCCGTGGTTGCGGGTCTTGCTGCATTCATTCTTGAGTACTATCCCAACCTCAGCGCAAAGCAGGTGAAAGAAGTAATTGAAAAATCATCTCAGAAGCCTACTGATAAAGTAAAGACTCCGGGAACAGGTGTTGAAGTTGAACTCTCCGAGCTCAGCAGATCCGGTGGAATTGTGAATGCTTATGAAGCAATCAAACTTGCCTCTACCCTCAAGGGCGAGCGCAAGGCGGTTCCTGCAAAGAAGCCCGTGAAGTCGAAGGTAAAGGAGAAGAAGAAAGCGTAAGCAGGGATGAGGGATGAGAGATGAGGGATGAGAGTCTTCGGATTGGATATACATCCATCTTCTGAAAAATCTTTAACCCAAAGTCGCTCATCCCTGACCTTCGTCAGGGCAGGCCCCCATCTCTCATCTCTCATCTCTCATCCCTCATCTATTAAACCCTTAAACCTTTAAACTCTTAAACCAAACCTCAAACCCCCAACAGCAATGCGTCCTCCCCTTACAACAGTTCCCCCGCCCTTCCATCGCTACGTAAACCTGGTTCAGCAGGATGATATACGATCTGCATTTAGCGGGCAGGAGGAAGTAATGAATTTCTTTCGCTCGATTCCTTCCGATAAATATGATCACCGCTATGCGGAAGGAAAATGGAATTTGAAGGAAATGCTCCAGCATATCATCGATGCAGAGCGGGTGTTCTGCTATCGGGCGTTGGTGTTTGCAAGAAAGGATACTGTGGAGCTTCCATCATTCGATGAGGATGCATATGCACTCAACTCAAATGCATCTTCGCGCGATTGGGATGACTTGCTGGAAGAATTCAATCAACTCCGCTCCTCTTCCATGAGGATGTTCACTTCATTTAACGAAGATCAGCTCAACGCTTCGGGCATTGCAAGCAAGAACCGAATAACAGTGCTTGGGCTTGGCTATGTGACTGTAGGTCATGTATTGCATCACATCAACGTAATTCGCGAGCGATACCTTGTCAATTAATTAATTAACTAATTAGATAATTAATTAATTAAAACGCTTTCTTCGGCTCAGTACTCTCCGCCATTCTCGCAAGATTTTGCTGTCCGATGATATCATTCACCACTTTCACAGCCTGGTCGAGGTAGATGTCTTTGCGGAGATTCTTCACCCATTGCTCGAAGCGTTGCTGCTTGGTGCTGTCCATCGCGTACTTGTTCACTTCATCCGGCAGGGCAGTGACATCGATCTCCTGTTCCAGCCTCATGAGGGCTTCAGTTTGCTGCAGTGTGGCGCGGATCGTCTTCTGCTCTTTGCGGTATTTTTCTAACTGAAGCGGATATCTCTTGTCGTTTTGCTTAGCAAGCCATTCTGTATTCTTCTTTATCAGACTAAATGTAGCATCGTTCTCCAGGCGCTGGCTGCTCAATTGCTGAATTGTTTTGAGGTCGTAGCCTGCATCCCAGTTAGAATAAGGAGAGCGGTTGATCTCATCCCATGGCAATGCATCGGGGTTGTCTTTCTCGCGCACCTTGAGGTATTCAAGTTGATCGGGCAGAACGATATCGGAATTTACTCCTCTTAACTGCGTGGAGCCTCCGTTGATGCGGTAGAACTTCTGCAGCGTCAGCTTCACTGTGCCAAGGTCGGAGTTAGCTGAGGAGAATATCTGGTCGAGACCGATGTTACGTTGCACCGTACCCTTACCATAGGTTGATGTGCTGCCGATGATCACGCCCCTGCCATAGTCTTGAATTGCTGCGGCGAAGATTTCGGAAGCGGATGCGCTGAACTCGTTCACCATTACTGCCAGTGGACCTGAGTACAAAACAGATTTATCCTTGTCACGCAAAACCTGCGGACGATTGTCTTTATCTTTCACTTGTACGATGGGGCCGTCTTCAATGAACAATCCCGCCATCTGCACTACATCGTAGAGGGAACCGCCGCCATTGTTGCGAAGGTCGATCACGATGCCATCCACACGTTCGCTTTTCAGCTTCTTCACTTCCTCTGCCACGTCGATGTAGCTACGCCTTCCGTTGGGATTCTCGAAGTCGGCATAGAACTCTGGCAGGAAGATGTAACCGATGCGTGAGCTGCCATCGTGCACAATTGCGCTTCGCGCGAAGGTTTCATCCTGTACAATCTTATCACGAATCAGGCTGATTGTTTTCAAAGATCCATCGGGTTTCTTCACGGTGAGTCTCACCTCTGTACCCTTCTTACCACGGATCACCTTTACGGCGTCAGTTACGAGGAAGCCTGTGAGTTCAACGGGTTCCTGATCGCCTTGGCCAACCTTTTGAATGATGTCGCCGGGTTGAAGTTCACCTGACTTCCACGCCGGGCTACCTGTGAGAATGCTTGTGACTTTGATATTGCCTTCGTCGTATTGCAGAGATGCGCCAATACCGAAGAAGCTTCCACTCATTTCCTCGTCGAAATATCTTTTGTCGACAGGCGGGAAGAATTCGGTATGGGGATCCATCGTAGTGGTGATGGCATTAACGTAAACGTTGAACTTGTCATCATCATTAAACTTATAGCGGAACCTTTCGAAGACACGATCGATAACCTTCTTTGTCTTATCGCGTGCATCCTTTTCAAGTTCGGCATCTGTGCGCACTTTAAAATCTTCCTTGTCCTTGTTCTTATCGCGTTCTTCAAGAGAAGAAGAATATCTCTCCAGGCTGAGGTATTTCAGTTTCTTCCTCCAACGCTCACGAATCTCGGCTGAATCATCGGCATAATCCAGCTTCTCACCATCGAGCAATACTTCCTCATCGATGGAATAATCGAATTTCTCCTGGAGAATCGCATTTGCTATCGCGGAAGCTTCTTCCATTCTCTGGTTGAAGATCTTTCCGGTGGCGAGGAAGAATTCAACGGGTGCGCCTTTGATCTCATCGTCAATGCGGGTCTCGTATTTCTTACGAAGACCGTCAATATCCGATGCGAGGAAAATGTTCTTTTCCGGGTCGAGGTCTTCGATGAATTTCTTGAAGACCTTCTTCGAAAAATCGTCGTTTATGTCTTGCGGACTGAAGTGTGCTTCTTCGAGCATTCGTCCGACGAGTTTCAGGATCTCTTCGTACCTCGAGGGTGGATTTTTAGCATGGGAGCCAGTTGTCTGGAAAGCGAGAAAAAAGCCGGCCACAACCATCATGATCACGATAGGTAGTCTCTTCATATTCAAAAGGTATTTTAGCAGATTATGCATTACTCAAAATTAACGGAAAAACGATGGATTTCGTGCTTTGGAAGGCTTTTAACAAGGGTTTTGGATAGGCGGTCGGGCTTCGCTTGAGCCTTGCATTTCTGGAGGAGTAATTAGTCAATTTGAAAAATTTGAAAATTTGAAAATTTGAAAATGAGGTAAGAACCTGTGAGGACAGAAAGATTTTTTATCCCCAGTATCCCTTCATTGACTAATTAACTAATTAACTAATTAGCAAATTATCCTCCTTTTTATCTATTTTTGCTCCGCCTTTTCCGAAGGCTGGCAATTATGGTGGCTGTAGCTCAGTTGGTTAGAGCATCAGATTGTGGTTCTGAGGGTCGCCGGTTCGAGCCCGGTTAGCCACCCAAGCCCCGGCAGATAGCCGGGGCGTTTTTTTAGGTAAAGGTCTACCTTGATTTATTCATGGTTGACCGTTAACCGATGACAGTTTACCGTGATTACTCAAAATTCTAAGAAACTTGATCCTCCTTCCACTTCTATCCGCATTCATTTCCTGGCTATGTGTATTCGTTGCAGGTAAATTTCTTTTCCTCAACATCCTTCCTCGCAGAAAGGATCAACTCATCGCGCAGCTAAGTGAAACAATCAGCAAGGAAGTTTCATTTGATGGCGTCACCCAAAAGATTTCCGACCCTGCCATGGTGAAGAAGGTCATGCCTGTGGTGGAAGAACACATCGACGAATTTCTTCGCCACAAACTGAAGGAAAAATTCCCGATGGTTGGGATGTTGATGGGGGAGAAAACAATCGACTCGCTGAAGGAAATCTTTCTGAAAGAAATTGAATCGCTCTTCCCCGTCATCCTTAACAAATTTGCCGGAAACCTTGCCCAGGAAGTGGATATCAAAGCCATGGTCACAGATCGGCTGAGCGACCTTCCAATCTCCCGACTCGAGAAGGCAGCCTTTCCTGTGCTCGGCCTCTTTCAGGCTGCCGCGGCGATCGGAGGACTCCTCGGAGGCATCGCAATCCTGCTTCTATCCTGATTATTTTTCCAGATTACTTGTTACCACTTATCACAATGTCATGGAATGGTCAGCAAGTTATTTCAACTTTGCGCGTCTAACGTGAAAACTATTCAAATGAGAAAATTCTTTGCAGTCCTACCCTTTGTTTTACCGGCTCTTATTGGATTCGCCCAGCCTCCTACCGGAGCCCGCGGCGGAAACCAGCCGACAGGAAGGTTTTATGGCAAGCTGGTAAACGCGCAAACGGGAAAGGCTGTAGAGTTCGCTTCAGTCCAACTCACCCAAATGCGGATGGATTCCGCCACAAAAACCCGTCAAGAAGTCATCGTGGACGGCATGCTCACCAAGGCCAATGGAGAATTCAGCCTGGAAAACGTGCCCGCCTTCGGACAATACACCCTCAAGGCTACCGCAATCGGCTACCAACCCTTCGAACAGAAAGTTTCTTTCGAAATCGACCGGAACAATCCCGCTAACATGATGAACGCCCTCGACAGGGATCTCGGCAATCTTAAAATGGAGATCGATGAGAAGGTACTGGCCAATGTGACCGTAACAGGTTCGCAGCCCGGATTGAAACTCGACATCGACAGAAAGGTGTTCAATGTAGATAAGAACATAGTATCCGCCGGTGGTACCGCCATCGATGTGATGCGCAATGTTCCTTCTCTCAATGTGGACATTGACGGAAATGTTACCCTTCGCAACAACAGTCCGCAGATCTTCGTGGATGGTCGCCCTACAAACCTTACGCTCGAACAAATTCCTGCTGATGCCATTCAGAGCGTGGAGCTGATCACAAACCCTTCTGCGAAGTTTGATGCTTCCGGAGGCA
>CBINHQ010000182.1:0-5286 GCA_966250475.1 uncultured Chitinophagaceae bacterium | reverse complement strand
CGCCGCGCCAGCGGCCATCGAAAAATATAATCCGCGTTCAACCATCCCCACAAAAAAATTTGGGAGTTTTGCCCGATGACCCCCGAACGCCTAACCCGAATCAACTCTGTTCTCGACAAACGGCAGTCCGACCTCACCGTTGTCCTCGAGAATGTTTTCGACCCCCACAATATTTCCGCCGTGATGCGCACCTGCGATGCAGTGGGCGTCCAGGATATCTACATCCTCAATACCCGAATCCCGCCTCACAAGAAATGGGGCGCGAAGAGCTCATCCAGCGCTGCAAAATGGCTCACTATTCATCAATTCGATAATGCAGAAGAATGCTTCACCATCCTTCGGAAACGCTACTCAACAATTTTAACTACTCATTTAAGTCATGATGCTGTAAGTTTATACTCTCTGGATCTGTGCAAGAGTACGGCACTCGTATTTGGCAATGAACATTCGGGAGTGAGTGATGAGATTCGTGCGCTGGCTGATGGAAACTTCATCATTCCCCAGGTTGGCATCATTCGATCGCTCAACATCAGTGTGGCCTGTGCAGTGAGTCTGTATGAAGCGCAGCGGCAAAAGCATCTCGCCGGACATTATGATTCGAGGAAACTGGGAAGTGAAAGGGTAGATGAACTGATGAAGATCTGGTCGGCAAATGAAAAAATCTAAACAAACTACGGATGAAGCATATCGTGTTATTCTTCGGATTGCTGCTGATTGTTACGATTGGCATTGCACAGGAGGTGAACAAAGTAAAGATCACAGAGCTTGAAAAAGTGATCAGCGAGAGCAAGTCACCATTAATTGTAAACTTCTGGGCTACGTTTTGCATTCCCTGCATCGAGGAGATCCCGCATTTCCAGAAGCAGGTGAAGGCGCATGAGAAGGATAGCGTAAAACTGTTGCTGGTCAGCCTCGACCTTGAAGATGATTATGCTTCTGTAGGACCATTCGCGAAGAAAAGAAAGTTCACCGCTCCAATCGTCTGGCTCGACGAGACCAATGCGGATTACTTCATACCAAAGATCGACAGTACATGGTCCGGCGCCATCCCCGCGTCTCTGTTCATCAACAACCAGAAGGGCTATCGCAAGTTTGTTGAAGAAGGGCTTAGCGAGGATGAGGTGAGGGAAGAGATTGAGGCGATGGTACGGTAGGTTGGGGGGGTGAGTGACTGTTTGAGAGTTATGAGTGATGGGTTATGAGTGCCTTCAAATTAAAGTCTCTTACTACAGCTAAGAATTTTCCAAAGAAAGAACTCATAACTCATAACCCATAACTCATAACCCATAATACTTAGGAATTTTCCAAAGAAAGAACTCATAACCCATAACTCATAACCCATAATACCTAGCTCTCTGCTCGATTCGTCTTCACCACCAAATACAAAAAATAGATTCCGGCTACCATACTCGTAATCGAAAGTATGATCGCCATCGCGCTGCCGGATTGAATGCCTTTGGCAAGTGAAAATCCGACCAGGACCATGAACCCGATTACGATGATCCTGTTGAGGAAGGTTCTTAAAAGCATAAGCGTGGTTTTAGGTGGGATGCGGGTGGGGCAGGATTCCATAAGGAATTTTCGAAATATTTGGAGGTGGGTGAGAGATGGGAGATGGGAGATGAGGGATGAGGGATGAGAGATGAGGGTCTTCGGTTTGAAGACTCTTCGAATAATATAATAGTCTTCAACTTAAAGTCCCTCATCTCTCATCTCTCATCTCTCATCCCTCTTCAAAGAATTGTCTAAGAACCAGGGCATCAACTGCCCACGCTCTAGTTCCTCTTAATCGTACATCCCACCGACTTCGTCTTCTCGGGATCGATCTTATCGCCCTTTACGAGGCTGTTGATTGCCTTTGTGAGGTGAGGAGTGGCGGAGCTTGCACCGTTGGGGTTATCGTCGATGGCGCCATGGTACACGAGTTTGCCCATCTTATCGAACAGGAAGCACTCGGGAGTGCGGGTGGCTCCGAATTTATCGGCCATTTCAGAATTTTCATCAACTACATACGGGAAGTCGTAGCCAAGCTTTGCGGCATAGGCCTTCATATCGTCGTACGAATAGCCTTTTTCGAGATAAGCCTCGTTAGGGTTGAGCAGGATTACACCCACATCGTTTGCGAGGGCATGCCTTGCAACGGCTACCGTCCTTGATTCGTACTTATGCACGATGGGGCAGGTATTGCAGCTAAACATTACCAAGAGGCCGTTCGACTTCATGGTGTGTTTGAAAGAAAGTTCCTTTCCGGAGATGTCTTTCATCATCTTGCTTGGATTGGGAAGATTGGCTCCGATGGGCAGTGGATCAGACACTGGTTTCAGCGCCAGCAATGCAATGGCGGCTACAGGCAACACGGAAAAGAGGAATTTTTTCATTGTTTGTAGTTTTTGGGGTAACCAAATTTCGGGAATTATGCTGATTCTGCATTGCCGCTTGCCAGATTATGTGCCCGTTCATCTGCAATTCGCTTCAGGGCCGAAATACTCACATTCAGCTCAAATCCGATCAATAGCACGAGCGAATTGAAATAGATCATCAGCATAAGGATCATGATTGTGCCGATCGAGCCGTATAGTTGGTTGAAATTGCCAAAATTGTTCACGTACCATGAAAACAGCACGGTGCAAATGATCATGAGGAAGGTGGCGAGAATGGATCCGGGTGTGATCATCTTCCATTTCTTCTCCACGGCGGGCGCGTGGCGGAAGATGTAGGAAATGATCACGAAGAAGAGTATGATGATCACCAGCCAGCGAAGATACTCTATCACCACACGAAGGGTTGCATCCTGCACTCCGATCCATTTGAGCACAATGCCCTGTGCAACCAACAGAGCGATGCATGCAAGCAGGAGCAGAAAGATCACGACAATGAGTTTCAGCGCTACTACCCTGATGCGGAATTCGCTTCGCTTGCGAAAGCCGACATAGTTCTGGTCGAACGAACGCATGATGCCGATCATCGCATTGGAAGAGAAGAAAGCGGAGAGAATGAACCCAAGTGATAGCAAACCATGCCTGGGATTGTTGATGAAGTCTGCGAGAAATGAACTGATGGATGCGTTGTTTTTTTCTCCCGGGATGACTTCCCTGATGAGGGTATAAAGTTGTTGTTCCACCTGGCTCGAAATGGGAAGAAAGGGAATAAGTGTGAAGAGAAAGATGATCATTGGCGGAATTGCCATCACTACATTGTAGGCCACGGCAGCGGCTCTTTCGGATACGCCTGTAGTCAGCACCTGTCCGAAGAAGAACTTCACTACGTCATACAGCGGAATGCCTCGGAATCCAGGCAGGCTCACCTGCTTGCTCTTATCTATCAAATACCTGACTGGAGCCCAGGATGTGAAGGAAGTTTTTATTTTATTGACATAGTCATTCATTGGCCTGGCTAGTTCATTATCCTTCGCCGGTTTAGTTCTTTCTGATAAAGCCGTGCGTATTTCATGTGTTCACTGTAGTCGGTTGTGAATATATGTGAACCATCAAAATTGTGGCTGGCAACAAAATAATAATACTTCGTTTTAGGTGAGTTGAGCACAGCGTCTATAGATTCAACGGAAGGCGTGCAAATTGGTCCTGGAGGAAGCCCCTTGTTAACGTAGGTGTTAAAGGGAGACACAGTTTCCTTGTGCACATTCAGCACACGCTTAATTGTAAAATCCTTCAACGCAAACTTCAAAGTAGGATCTGCCTGCAAGGGCATGCCTGCGCGCACACGGTTGATGTAAACGCTTGCCATGTTCGGCTTATCTTCCTTCTTATTCGTTTCTTCTTCGATGATGGAAGCGATTGTAGAAATCTGTTCGGGTGTGAAACCTAGACTATCGGCCTTTGCTTTACGCTCCTTGTTCCAGAAAATTTTATAAGCCAGGAGAAATTCCTTCAATATGGCACGTGGCGTTGAGTTCCATTTTAAGGTGTATGTGTAAGGCATTGCGGCCACCATGATGGTGTTAGTGTCGAGGCCATATTGCGCGAGCGAGTCGTTGTTGTTGAGTATGCTCATGAATGTGGTTGAATCACATTCGAAATAACGATTGATCCTTGCAGCAAGGCTTTCCCTGGTTCTGATTTTGGTAATGACGAAGTTGACCGGTGTCTGTTGACCATTATTGAGCATTCTCACGAGATTGACTGCACTCATTCCCGGCTTTATTCTGTATTTACCCGGCTTAACCTTCGTATATCCGATGAGATTTGCTGCAAGACTAAATGAACCTGTGCTGTTGAGAAAATTTGAATCGACAAGCGCGTGCTTCACATCAGAAATGGTCGATCCGGTCTTGATGTAGAGGAATTCGTTGTTGGTCTTCTTAACGGCAGGACCAAAGAGCATCCAGGCGAAGATTCCTCCGGCAATCAACAGGATAAGGATAGTAAGAAGGATAATTTTTTTCATAGTTATGACAACAAAATAAATGAAAAACCCCGTCGAACAGACAGGGTTTAACAAATATAACTAATGCGTTGAATTATTACTGAGCCGGCGCCATGGGAACCGCGTTGTTGGGAAGCGTTCCTCCCTGTGAAGGAAGGGTGCCACTTTCATTCCTTGTCGGAGTCTTTGCAGAACTGCCGGGAAGGAAGAATGTGGAAGTGATGGAAAGAATCGCGATCACTGCTGCGAATATCCAGGTTCCTTTTTCGAGCACGTCAGTTGTTTGCTTCACGCCCATGAACTGGTTGCTGATACCAGCAAGGCTTCCGGCCATGCCACCGCCTTTTGGATTCTGCACAAGTACGATGAGTCCGAGGATGACCGATGCAAGGATTATCAATATAACAAAAAGAATTACCATACACTTCTTTTACTTTAATGCTTCAATTTTCGCTGCAAAATAAGCGCTTTTCGAGGGATCAAGCAAACTTAATTTCTCATATATCTCCCTGGCTTTCCGGCGGTCGCCCTGCTTCTCCCAGACCTCAGCCATGGCCTCTGTGACGACATCCCTGTCTTCGATCGAAAGGGCTGCCATCTGTTCAACTTTCTCTTCTCCCTTCTGGCTTTCAGGCGTTGTGGACTCTGTCTCCGGTGCAGGAAGGCGCTTCATGGCTTTCAACCATTCCGTGAAACTTTTCAACTGCTGGCTAAACCGATCGCCTGGCCTTGCCTCCTCCTTTATCCTGATTCCTTGCGAGGCAAAATAATCTACCGTGTGATATGGCTCAAAAGTCAACGGCGCCTGAGGTGCTGTGGCTGGTTCGATCTTCAATGAAGGGATGGGTTGTGGCTCTCCCTTGTCATTTTCTTTTAATATCTCCTGCGAATCTGTGTTAGCTG
>CBINHQ010000181.1:0-5292 GCA_966250475.1 uncultured Chitinophagaceae bacterium | reverse complement strand
GATACCTGCGCTAGGCCCGTCTTTCGGCACGGCACCTTCGGGAACGTGGACGTGCATGTTCTTTTTATCAAACTGTTTCGCATCGAGGCCATATTTGTTGGCATTGGAAAGAAGATATGAGAGTGCTGTGGAAGCGCTTTCCTTCATAACGTTTCCGAGGTTGCCTGTGAGTTTGAGTTCGCCTTTGCCATCGCTGAGGCTCGTCTCGATGAAGAGAATCTCGCCTCCCACATAGGTCCAGGCAAGACCGATTGCCACTCCCGGCATGTTGGCGATCTTGTAAAGTTCGTTGCTGTACTTCGCCTTGCCGAGAATTTTTTCCAGGTCCTGCGCAGTGATGGATTGCTTCAGCTTTCCATTCATCGCAAGTTGCTTCGCCTGGTAGCGCATAATAGAAGCAAGCAAACGATCAAGCTCACGCACACCGCTTTCACGTGTGTAGTCCTGAATTATCTTCTCAATGATCTTATCGGCAATCTTGAAGTTTGAAGAGCTGAGTCCATGCATGTCCTTCTGCTTTGGCAACAGGTGACGCTTCGCGATCTCTACCTTCTCCTCCACTGCATAGCCGCTTAGGTCGATTATCTCCAGGCGGTCGCGCAGGGCGGGTTGTATGTCCTGGATGTTATTCGCAGTTGCGATGAAGAGCACGCGACTGAGATCGTACTCCATCTCGAGATAGTTATCGTAGAAAGTGTGGTTCTGTTCCGGGTCAAGCACTTCCAGCAATGCACTGCTCGGATCTCCGCGAAAGTCGTTACCCACCTTGTCGATCTCATCGAGTATCATCACCGGGTTTGATGTGCGAACCTTGCGCAGCGATTGCAAGATTCTTCCCGGCATGGCGCCAATGTAAGTCTTGCGATGTCCGCGAATCTCACTCTCATCGTGAAGTCCGCCAAGACTGAGACGCACATACTTTCTTCCAATCGCATTCGCGATGCTTCTTCCGAGTGAGGTCTTACCAATTCCGGGAGGTCCCACAAAGCAAAGGATCGGGCTCTTCATGTCGCCCTTCAGCTTCAGCACTGCGAGGTATTCGAGAATTCTTTCCTTGATCTTCACCATTCCGTAGTGATCATGATCGAGTGTCTTCTTCGCCTTCTTCAGGTCGTAGTGATCCTCTGACACATCATCCCATGGAAGATCGAGCATGAGGTCAAGGTGATTGTACACGACAGAATAATCCGGCGTGCTCGGATGCATCCTCTCTAATTTGTCGATTCCTTTCTTAAACATCTCCTTCGCTGATGCAGGCCATTTCTTGGCTTCGGCACGCTTCAGCATTTCCTTTACTTCCTGCAAGTTGGTGTCGCCACCAAGTTCTTCCTTAATGCTCTTAAGCTGTTGTTGAAGGAAATATTCGCGCTGTTGCTTGTCGAGTTCGGTTCTCGTCTTCGTGGTGACCTTATTCTTCAACTCAGCAAACTGCAATTCCTTCTGCAGGAGTTGCATCAGCATGTCTGCACGTTCGCGAATGTTGTTGATCTCAAGAAGTCGCTGCTTCTCCTTTATATCGGTGTTGAGATTGCTCGATACGAAATGTATGAGGAATGAAGGATTCTCGATATTTCTGAGAATGATCGAAGCTTCAGTTGGAATGTTGGGTGAAAGCTGGATGATCTCCGTCGCCAGATCCTTGATGTTTGCCACATACGCATCGAAATCGCTGTCCCTCGGAGACTCATCCTCCTCGAGGCGGCTGATCTTCGCCTTGAAGTAAGGTTCTTCCCCGGAAACAGCATCAATCCTGAACCTGCTCTTTCCCTGGATGATGATGGTAGTACCGCCATCGGGCATTCTGATCTGCTTCACGATCTTGGCCACGGTTCCGATCCCTTCGAGATCCCTGATACCAGGGTCTTCCACGGAACTGTCCTTTTGCGCCACCACCCCGATCAGCTTATCGGTTTTGTATGCATCGTTCACCGCCTTTATGCTCTTATCCCTACCCACTGTAATAGGCAATACCACGCCCGGAAAGAGCACGGTATTGCGCAACGGCAGCAAGGCAATCTCCGCAGGCACTTCAATTCCATTCAGATCATCCTGATCACTCTCATTCAGGGGAATGATCGGCAAAAAATCCATATCATCTTCAGGACCTGTGTACAATTTTTCAAAACTCATAACGCCAAAATTAGTTAATTAGCTCATTAGCTAATTAACTAATTGACTAATTGGTCAGAGCGCGAGCCCTAACGACACCTGGAACCCCTGGCTCTTCCACTTATCCTGATTGTCGATATCGTTGATGTTTTTCAGACCGATGGCATATCTGCCGGTAAGCCTGATGGCGCTGAGCTTGAGTTGCACACCGGCAAGCATGGAGAAGTCTCCTTGTTTGAAAGCATCACCTCCATTCTGAAGAAGGCTCCTGTCCTGGTTTATCAGGACACCAAATTGAGGTCCCGCCTGCAGACTTAAAAAGTTACCGAGCAGTTTGTAATCAAGAATGATCGGAATGGAGAGATAATTCAACTTAACCCTGCTCTGGTCAGAATTGAAAACATTTTCATAGACGTGATTGTAGTTACTGTCGACAGTGGTGGAGAATTGATTGAACAATACTTCGGGATGAATCGAGAATTTCTTTCCAAGTCCGATCTCCATAAAACCACCGAGATGGTAGCCATAAGTAAATTGATCTTTGAATGATTGTCCATCAACCTTGGTAATGTTCGCGCCGCCCTTTACACCGATGTGAAACTGGGCCAGCATCGTCTGCGAAATGAAGAGCGCAGCGACGAGCGGTAGGAGGTGTTTTACTTTCATAAATGATTTAAGTTTTAGTGATACAAAAATTTTCAATTTTAATACCACTAGAACGTTTGCGTTGTTAATTTCAGTTAACAAAAGATGTTAATTAACTAATTGGTCAATTAGCTAATTAGCTAATTAGTTAATTAATTAATTGAATAGCTGTTTAGGTATTTAGTTCGAAAACTGTTATCTCCGGAAGTATCCCTACTCTTCCTGGATAGCCGATGAAACCGAAGCCGCGATTAACGTAGAGTTTTTGTTTGCCGCGTTCGTAGAGTCCCGCCCATTGCTTGTACACGTATTGCACCGGGCTCCACCTAACTCCGGGTATTTCGATGCCGAATTGCATTCCATGTGTATGACCGGCAAGCATGAGGTCAATGTCTTTGTAGAATCTTCTCACCTGCGCATCCCAATGCGATGGATCGTGGCTCATGAGAATCTTGAATGGATAATCCTTCGCACCTTCGTAAGCCTTTTCAAGATTTCCATACTTAGGAAAGCGCGCCTTTGAACTCCAGTTCTCAACGCCAATAAGTCCAATCCTATCACCATCCTTTTCAATGGCGACGTGTTCATTCATCATTAGGCGCCATCCTAATTGCTTATGAATGCCTTTCAGTTTCTCGAGGTTAGCAAGCTTTTCTTCTGCGCTTTCCCAATGATGGTAATCACCGTAATCGTGATTGCCGAGAGTAGAGAAGACGCCTAGCGGCGCATTCAGTTTATCAAACACATCCATGAAGTCATCCATCTCATCGGCGAGATTGTTCACGAGATCGCCGGTAAAGAGAATGAGATCGGGCTTCTGGGCCATAACCAACTCCACTCCCTTGACCACCGCCTGCTTGTCGGTGAAACTACCCGAGTGAATGTCTGAAAGCTGAACAATCTTCAAACCCTTGAATGCATTCGGCACATTGGCGAAGGAAAGTTTTATTTTTTTAACCTGGTATCTGTACTTATTTGTAAATCCATAGATGAGCGAACCGAAGATTCCGCCGCCCATGATCATTCCCATCCAACTGAGAAAAACAGAGCGCGAGATCTTCTCCCCTTCATCCAGCAATTCTCCTGGAGCGCGGTTTGAAGTGAAGCGCTTCACCAGCCATGTCACTCCTCTCCTCGCATCGTCAACGAACAGGAAGAGCGCGGCGACAAGTTTTGCAAAGAAGAGTCCCATTACAATTGCGAAAATTGTGGCGCGCAAACCCTTGACCTGGTGATGCAGGTGAATAAACGGGAGTGCCAGCAATACCAGCAGAGCAAGCCCTGAGACAATCCAGTACGAGGTAAAGATGATGGTTCGTGTACGGCCGCTGGAAGAGAGGGTGACAAACCTGATGGCCTGAAATACGTAAATATCCAGCACTACCATCGCACCTATCAATACCCACCAAAAAGGAGAATTTCGCATAGTCAGCTGGCAAAATTAACCTTTAACGTACAATTACTATTTTTCAGCGGCTTATTTTTGCCGGAATGGCTGTAAAATGGGCAAAACTTAATTTTGAAGTTCTGCTTAAGCGTTACAATTTTACCAGTGACGAAAATAATTTCTAAAGAAATCTCATGGCAAGAATAATTGGAGTTGCGAACCAGAAAGGTGGTGTTGGGAAGACGACAACTGCCATCAACCTGGCGGCCAGCTTCGCGGTACTCGAATTCCGGACCCTCCTCGTTGACGGTGATCCTCAGGCGAATAGCACCACGGGTGTCGGATTCGACCTGCATAATATTACACAAAGCCTTTATGACTGCATGGTGAACCAGGCAAGGGCCAGGGATGTGATCCTGAAGACGGAAATCCCCAACCTCGACCTGCTTCCCTCTCATATCGACCTGGTAGGCGCGGAAATCGAAATGATCAACCACCCCAACAGAGAAATGGTGATGAAGGACCTGCTGGAAGATGTGCGAAAGGATTACGACTTCATCATCATCGATTGCTCACCTTCCCTCGGACTCATCACCGTAAATGCGCTCACAGCAGCCGACTCAGTTGTGGTGCCAGTACAATGCGAATTCTTCGCCCTGGAAGGTCTCGGCAAGTTGCTGAACACAATCAAGATCGTGCAGAGCAGGCTGAACACCGGACTGGTAATCGAAGGCATCCTGATGACGATGTACGATGGTAGACTGCGTCTCTGCAACCAGGTGGTGAGTGAAGTGCGCCGCCATTTCGAAGACATGGTATTCAGCACCATCATCCATCGTAATGCACGACTCTCCGAGGCGCCTAGCGTAGGAAAGCCCGTAATTCTGTACGATGCCAACAGCAAAGGATCGATGAATTATCTGAATCTAGCCAAAGAGATTCTTCAGAAGAATGATATGACGAAGATTAGCCAGGAGGAGAGGATTTTGGAGTTGTGAGGGAAGAGGGAGGAGTGAGCAGGGAACAGTGAACAGGGAACAGCCTGCCCTGACGAAGGTCAGGGGGAACAGGGAACAGTGCGGAGTGTGGTGTGATGAGAAGCCTGCCCCGATGTAAAGCGGGGATGAGGAGCCTGCCCCGATGTAAATCGG